>JARLGN010000565.1 GCA_031292775.1 Acidobacteriota bacterium
ACGAATTCTTTGAGCCAGTTAAACGAAATCTTCATTGTTGTGTCAGGCTGAGAGAAATTCTGAATTATGAATTCTAAATTCTGAAAAAACGCGGCCTTGATCCCCGGAGGGGATCTATTAAATAGCCGGGGGCAACGCCCCCGGAAGGAGTCCCCCTAACCGGGCCCGACCCTGAAAGGGTCGAATCTGCGTGGCGTTACACAATATTGCGGCCCCAGGTCATGGGTTGTGCGACCCCTTCAGGGTCGAGAGACATTCGCCACGCCTACCGGGGGCGTTGCCCCCGGCTATTAACTGACGCCCCTGCGGGGCGCGAAAACCCTCGATGTTTATCCGCAATCTGTCCCACCGTTCGCAGTGCGCTTTCTTCATAATTCAGAATTCATCATTCAGAATTCATAATTACTGTCAGAATTCATAATCAAAACTGCTGCAAAAAGCGTATGTCGCTCTGAAAAAAGAGCTGGATATCATTGATGTCATACTTCATCATGGCAAAACGATCGACGCCCAATCCGAATGCCCATCCCGAGTACTTTTCGGGATCAACCCCGCCGTTGCGCAGCACCGTGGGGTGAACCATTCCGCAACCCATCACTTCAATCCAGCCGCTTTCTTTGCACACCCGGCAACCGTCGCCGCCGCAAAAAATGCAACTGATGGATACCTCGCCGCTCGGTTCGGTGAAGGGGAAAAAGCTGGGCTGGAAGCGGGTGCGAATTTTTTCTCCAAAGAGCTTCTTGGCAAAAAAGTCGAGCGTCCCCTTCAAGTCGGCAAAGGTGATATCACTCCCGATGGCCAGGCCCTCGATTTGATGAAACATGGGCGAATGACTGGCATCGGGGTTGTCGTGGCGATAGCACTTCCCCGGAATAATGATGTGGAGCGGCGCTCCGTATTTTTCCATCGAGCGGATTTGCACGGGTGATGTGTGCGTGCGCAATAGGGTTTTCGAGTCGATGTAGAGCGTATCCCAGTCATCGCGCGAAGGATGGCTCTCCAGAATATTGAGCGCATCAAAGTTGTAATAGACGGATTCAATTTCCGGCCCGCTCTCAATCCGAAATCCGAGACTGAGGAAAATCTCTTCAATTTCCCGCTGCATCCGCGTGACAGGATGCAATGAGCCGAAAGCCCGCCGATTGCCAGGGAGAGTGAGATCGCGGGGGACCTCGCGAGTTATATGGCTGATCGCGGCAGGGGCTGAATCGTTAACGGAAATTTCTTCCCCGCCAGTTGCCGGAGCGTGCAGCAGAACATCCCGGGTCAACGCCGCAACCTCAAGCGCGGCAGACCCTTGCCGGAGGCCGTTGAACGACTTTCCCACGGACGGTTTTAGTTCCTTTGCCGATGCTTTCAGCCACTTTTCATCGACAAATGAGAGAAGGCCGTTCTTGCGCGCCAGCCATCGGTCGCGAAGGTCTTTGCACAGCTTGTCGCGCTCGGTTTCGCTTGATGCCCCGCGTGAAATCAGGCCGGCCCTCTCCTGTTCCATCGCAGCACGCAATTCTGCAAAGAGAGCTTCCACGCCCGCGGCGTCAGAGACACCGAGTTCGCCGAGCGTCTTCTTAACTTTTTCGTCGATGGTCATGGTTGGTTGCACAAGGGCGATTCGCGAACCGCCCCTACAAATACCTCGGGACGCCGGATTCCAACAAGCAGATGTAGCGCGGACCTGTTTTTTAGGTCCGCGGTTCGTCCTTGATTGGCACGGAAAAAGCCGCGGACCTAAAAAGCAGGTCCGCGCTACGCTGCTCCCAATTCAAATCACCGCGGAACCCGCCAGGGTAGGGCAAGCCCCACCCCTACGGCCGATTGATGTTGGTCTCCGCGGAGTCCAAAAGGGTAGGACGGGGCGCGCTTAGCTGGCAGCTACCCGCTGCGGACCGGTCAGCCCTGCTTTCACCCTGCTGGCCAATTCCGCAAAAGCCAACTGATCCTTGACGGCCATTTCCGCGAGCATCTTGCGGTCCATTTCCACGGCCAGACCTTTCAGTCCGTGAATAAGCTGGCTGTAAGTGAGGCCATGCGAGCGCGCGGCGGCGCTGATGCGGATAATCCAGAGCCTGCGGAAGTCGCGCTTCTTGCGACGCCGGTCACGGAAGGCATAACGACCTGCCTTGTCCGCGGCTTCCTTCATCGAGCGGTAGAGCTTGCTTTTAGTGAGGAAAAAGCCTTTGGTGATCTTGGAAAGCTTCTTGCGGTTGGCGCGGCGCACAGTGCCGCGCTTAACTCGAGGCATGGGTTTATCTCCTTTAATTGAATTTTTGGGGCAGTGAAGGCACCCTATTGGCCTCTGTAGCCTTCCTGCACCCGGAAGAGCAGGTTTCAGGTGCCAGGTATCAGGTGTCAGGAAAATGAAGCCGATGCTTAACTCTGTTTTTTCCTGTAACCTGTAACCTGTTACCTATAACCTGACTTCCTAGTTCCCGTATGGGAGCATACGGAGAACCTGCCCAACGTTGGCGGGTGCTAATTCCGCCGCCTTGCCCAGCCGACGCTTGCGTTTGCTGGCTTTGGACGTCAGGATGTGACGGGCAAAAGAATGATGACGCATGACTTTGCCGGTACCGGTGAGCTTAAATCTCTTGGCAGCTCCCTTGTGGGTCTTAAGTTTGAGTTTAACTTTCTTAGCCTTAGCCAATCTATCCTCCTGATGGTCCTTGCGACCCCGCGGGCTTGGCCGAAGCCGAAAGCTGCGCACTGGGTTTGGGGGGTGGGGGCGCGCCAGTATGGCTGGGCGCAGGACGCTGGGATGATCCCCCGGACTTACCCGCCGTCTTCTTATTGGGCGCTAGAATCGTGGTGAGGTTCGGACCCTCGAGCCGCGGCCGCGCTTCCACCTGCCCGGCGTCTCCCACTTCTTGAATCAATCGGTCGATCATGTCAAAGCCGAGGTTCCGATGCGCCATTTCACGACCACGGAACATAATCGTGACCTTGACCTTGGCCCCTTCATCGAGAAAATCCACAACTTTGTTCCGCTTCGTCTCAAAGTCGTGGACGGAAGTACGGGGCCGCATCTTTACTTCTTTCAGTCCGATGGACTTCTGGTTCTTGCGGGCCTCGTGTTGCCGCTTACTGAGCTGATAGAGGTACTTCCCATAATTGATGATGCGGCATACAGGAGGATTGGCCGTCGGGGCAACCTCTACCAGATCCAAGCCCTGACTCTTCGCGGTTTTCAGGGCATCGAAGGGAGTCATAATACCAAGCTGCCCCCCCTCTTCATCAATCACGCGGATTTCTTTGGCGCGAATCCTTTCGTTTATTCGAGCGAATCGGTCGGCGATAAATCTTCCCTCCCAGCCCCCGTGGGGCCACAAAAACTACACATTGCTTCTAAGACGGGTGACTACCCGGTCCAAAGCTGCTGCCTAGCTTACCATTTCGCGGCCCGGGTGTCGATAAGCTGTCGGACCCAACCCACAAATTCGTCCAAAGGCTGGGAGCCAGCGTCGCCCGTATCCCGGCGCCGAACTGACACACTGCGGTTCTGGGCCTCACGATCGCCCACCACCAGCATCAAGGGCACCTTCTGCAATTGGGCGTCACGAATCCGCGCATTCAGCTTCTCGTTGCGGTCGTCCAATTGGGCGCGAACCTTGGCGTGGCGCAGTGCTTCGAAAACCTCGCGGGCGTAGGCCGCGTGCTTATCGCTGATCGGCAGCACAACAGCCTGGACCGGCGCCAACCACACGGGAAAAGCGCCCGTGTAATGCTCTATGAGAACTCCAAAGAACCGCTCGATGGACCCAAAAAGCGCCCGATGCACCATTACCGGCGTGTGCATATGGCCATCGGAACCAACGTACTCCAACCCGAAGCGACGCGGCAGGTTGAAATCAAATTGCACGGTGGTGAGCTGCCAGGGCCGGCCGATTGCGTCCACCAGCTTGACGTCAATCTTCGGGCCATAAAAGGCTGCCTCGCCGGGTATCGTCTTAAACGGGATATTCATGCGCGTCAGGGTGTTGACCAACGCGGCTTCCGCACCGGCCCATTCGTCCATGGTACCCGCGTAGTGCTCTGCATTCGCCGGATCGCTGGTAGAAAGCTCCACCTTATATTCGTCGAAACCGAAGGTCTTCAGCACCGTGTGGGCAAAATTCACGCAAGCCTCGACCTCGGATTCCAGTTGTTCGGGCATGCAAAAGATGTGCGCGTCATCCTGGGTAAACCCGCGCACGCGCATCAGGCCATGCATCACGCCCGAACGTTCGAAACGATAAACTGTGCCAAGTTCCGCCAGGCGCATGGGCAGCTCGCGATAACTGCGGGCGCGCGATTTATAAATCAGAATGTGCCCGGGGCAATTCATGGGCTTGAGCTGGTACAGGTCGTTCTCCACGTCCATGGGCCCAAACATGTTCTCGCGGTAAAAGTTGGCGTGGCCGCTTATTTCCCAAAGATGCAGCCGCATGGCATGAGGGGTAAAAACCAGATCGTATCCGCGCTCGGTCAACTCGTCGCGCAGCCAGTCTTCAATTTCGCGCCGAATCACGCCGCCCTTGGGATGCCAGAAGATCAGGCCCGGCCCGGCATCGTCTTGAATACTGAAAAGGTCCAGATCTTTGCCCAGGCGGCGATGGTCACGCTTCTTTGCCTCTTCAATCTGTTTGAGAAAAGCATCCATGTCCTTCTGGCTAAAGAAGGAGGTGCCATAGATGCGCTGCATGGGATGCGAGTGCTCATCGCCTTTCCAGTATGCTCCGGCCACGCTCAAGAGCTTGAACGCCTTGACCCTTCCCATGGAAGGAATGTGCGGCCCGCGGCAAAAGTCCAGGAACTTGCCGGTTCGATAAGCAGAAAACACCGGGTCGGCCTTTTCCTGAATCAACTGGCATTTCAGGAACTCGCCCATCTGCTCGAAGATTTTCAGCCCTTCTTCCTTGGGAAAATACACGCGCTCATTGGGCAGGTTGGCCTTAACGAGTTCCTGCATCTTCGCCTCAATCTTTTGCAGGTCATCTTCAGTAAAGGCCTTCTCCCGGAAGAAGTCGTAATAGAACCCGTTTTCCGTAGGCGGGCCAATGCCCGGATGCGCGTCGGGGAAAAGTTCCGTCACCGCCGCGGCAAGCAGATGCGCAGATGAATGGCGGAAAATCTCCAACCCTTCCGCAGACGAGGGCATGATGAATTGAATGGGACCATCCGCTTCCAGCTTGGTCGATAGATCGACAAGCTGATCACCAACCTTTGCCGCCAGGGCTTCTGCCGCCAGACGCGGACCAATTCCCTTGGCAACTTCCAGCGCGGTAATCCCTTGGGGAAATTCCCGGGAGGCTCCATCAGGAAATGTTATTTGGATGTTGGCCATTGCTTAAACGACTTCCTGCCTTCAAGATGCAATCTTCAACTATAGCAACGAGTACACCCAACGGTCAAACGCTTGAAGCCGGGAAAGCGCGTCCGCCAGACTTTGGGGACGCGACGCGTTTGCGATGCACCCCCACCAAGTCACCATTGTGGATAATTGGCTAATGAACAACAAACAGGAAGAAACGCTACCGAAACAGCCTTGGGAGTGATGGCCGACTGTCACCATAATATTGATATATATCATCACGCGATTTGCCAAATACTCCAATATCGGGCGACTTGGGAAATCCGTTCACTGGACTTTTTGTGCCATACAACCTGCCAGATTTACCGTTTAACACAAACTCCTTACCTTATAAACCCTATAACTCGTATCATTTGCAGGCAAAATTATGGGGCTATTAGTTTCTCAGAAATTGATCTTCATAGGTCCTTCGGACGCCAGGCGTGGGAAGCATCGAAATGTAACGATCCCTTCTTAGGGTAAGGCATCTCGAGCTTGGGCGTTAACTGACATGCTTGATTCGGGGAGAGCAGTCAGGAGGATTTCAGGGGACACAGTAGCTTATAGGCAGTTGTCAAGGCTCACACTGCTCCGGTTTCAGCAGTGGCTCGTCAACTTTTTGGGGAGAGGAATATTTACCATGCCGAGAGTCAAAGGTCAGCGGCTCATGAAAATCGTGGACCAAGCTGTTTGTTCAACGGCGACGGTCGTGTTTGATTCAGTTCAATTCTTCAACAAGTACCGCCCGGGTCCGTCCTTTATTCCCAAGTGGTCTGACAAGCCGCTCTTGAAGTCTTACCAGAAGACCAAGCCCCAACTGGGCTGGCCCCGGCAAACCGACTCACTCTGCCCGGAGTGCGTAAAGGAAGCGCGCGCCAAGATTATGAATGGCGACGAAAATTGGCAGTCGCTGCTCACCGAGAAGACCGGTGAGATCAAAGCCAACATCATCGAGCGCGACGGCGAGGTTTGGATGGTGAAGGATTGCCCCATCCACGGCCACTTTGAAGACATGATGGCCGCCGACTCCAAGTTCCTGAGCTGGATTGAACGCAACTTCCCCGGCCGCGACATTCGCGCCCACAATGATGAAGGCCTGCACAATCACGGGTCCAGTTCCATCAAGCACGGACGCGGATCCGTGCTGACGGTTGACCTGACGAATCGCTGCAACATGATGTGCGATCCCTGCTTCATGGACGCGAACCAGGTTGGCTTCGTACACGAGTTGACTTGGGAAGACATCAAAGAGATTCTCGATAATGCCATCAAGATCAAGCCGCGCCGCCAGATGTCGGTGCAATTCTCCGGTGGCGAACCCACGATGTCCCCGTATTTCATCGACGCCATTCGCTACGCGCGCAAGCTTGGTTACAACAGCGTGCAAGCGGCGACGAACGGTATCGAGTTCGCGCAGAACAAGGATTTCTGCCGCCGCGCCTTTGAAGCGGGCCTGCGTTACGCCTACTTGCAATTTGACGGAGTCGGCAACGACGCCAACGGCCATCGCCAGGTTGGCAATCTGTTCGACGTGAAGTTGCGGGCCATCGAAAACATGCACGAGGCGGGCATTGAGATCATTCTGGTCATCACCATCGTGAATAACGTGAACAACGACCAGGTTGGCCCCATCGTGAATTTTGCCCGCGAGAACCCCAAGAAAATCGCCTTCGTCGCCTTCCAGCCCGTTTCCTTTACCGGGCGCGATGAGGATATTACCCCGCAGCGCCGCTTGCGCCAGCGCTATACGCTTGCCCATCTCGCCGGCGACGTGAAGAAGCAGACCGGCATTACCGAACCCACTCGCGACTGGTTTCCCATTTCCATGTTCAGCGCGTTTGCCGACTTCGCCGACCTGGTCAAGGGTCCGGAGGCGCAGTGGGGCATGGTCAGTTGCGGATGCCACCCGAATTGCGGCGTGGGCACCGCGCTGATGATCAACAAGGAAACCAAGGAATGGGCGCCCGTGCCGGAATTCCTGAACGTTCCCGGGCTGGTGAGCGATATTCAGAAAATTACGGACGCGGGCCGCGGGAAGAAGTTTTCCAACTTCATGCTGGCCATGGGAGTCCTGAAAAACTACAAGCCCTTTAAGGCGCCCAAGAGTCTGGCCCTGATGGATCTGATCAAGAAATTTGACAAGTCGTTTGCCCTGTCGGGGGATAAGAAGACGCGGGAGAAGTACGGCGCCTCCGACCCCAACCGCACACTGGAAGACGCCATGAAGCGCCGCTCGGATCCGTGGAACCTGCTTTTCATCGCGGGAATGTGGTTCCAGGATCTGTTTAACTATGACTTCCGCCGCACCGAAATGTGCATCATTCCGTATGCAACGCAGTTGGGAGAAATCTCGTTCTGCGCGTACAACACCGGCATCGGCTGGCGGAAGATTATTGAGAATATGTACAAGAACGCCAGCGTGGCGGAGTGGTACAAGACCCACGGCAAGCACGCGATCTATGCCAAGGGCAAGAGCGTGGAACTTGATACCACCAGCCATTCCCTCACCGTGAATGCCGAGGACGCCGCGCGCGTTCGCACCCTTGAAAACGTGCCGCAGACCGCCGCGGAAGAAGATAAGGCTCGCCGCAAAGCCGCGTGGGAAGCGCAGCAGGCCATTCAAGCCCGCAAGGTGTTTGAAGACATTGTCCTTCAGAAACCCAAGTCGGACCTGGTGCAGATTGGCGCTCCCGCAAAAGCGGAAGAGGAAAAGGTGGCTGTCTAATTCAATTCTCCCAACCTTGAAGTTGAAAAGGGCCGCCCTTGCAGGCGGCCCTTTTTTTTGGCCTTGGGGGAAATGGCATCACTGCCGTCCAAAACAGTTCGCGTCAGGTTGGAAATGGCGTGCAGCAACAGCGCTTGCTATGCGGGGAAGCTGGGGCTCTTTCTCACGCTGGCGGTCGAGCCACCCTGTTTTCGGCGGAGATCACGGAAATTCGGCCCCCTCGCCCCTTTGGGGGAGAGGGTGGACTGCAACCGGCGTTTTCATCAGCCGGGGCAGGACGGGTGAGGGGGTCAAAAACTCATGGGCCTTCTGAGATCCTGTC
>JARLGN010000566.1 GCA_031292775.1 Acidobacteriota bacterium
ATCTTAGGAGGCAGAATGACAAGGTTACGTTTCGTGGTTTTGGCGGTCTTGATGGCTGCCATCGGACTGACGTTCCTTTCGAAACTCAACGCGCAGGGAAAGAGTATTACAGCCTCGCTGTCGGGCACTGTTTCCGATCCGACCGGGGCCAGAATCCCGAAAGCGGCGCTTAAGCTCACCGATCCACAAAGTGGAATCATCCGAGCCGACAGTTCTAGCCAGACCGGGGAGTTTACCTTCGCTTTTCTGCCGGCCGGCACCTACATCCTTGCGGTCAGCGCCCCGGGGTTCAAGACCACCCGGCAGGAGGGCATCGTCCTTACCCCGGGAGATTCGGTGAGCATCGGGATCAGCCTGACGATCGGCGCGACCGAGCAGGTGACCGTCAATACGACTGGGCCGCTGCTTCAAACAGAGGACTCGAACATGAGCACCGAGCTCACGAGCCAGCAACTTCAGGAGCTTCCGCTCAACCTCCGCAATGACCTCGCCTTTGCGGCATTGAACTCCGCTGTAAACATCCAGGGGTACCGGCAGTTGTTGGGCGCTGGCGGCAGTGAAGATACGGCCGACCAGGATTACTCTTTCCTGAATTTCGGAGGCGGCTATTTCGGGACCAACCTGTTCCTTCTTGAAGGCGGATACGATGTGGCCACAGGCTGGGGCGGTAGCCAGTATATTCCCGCCCCGGAGGACACGGAACAAGTCAAGGTAGTCAGCTACGAGTTTTCAGCCGAATACGGGTTCAGCACCGGCAATGCGATCATCATTACCACCAAGGCCGGCACGCACGACTACCATCTCCTTGCCGACGAATACATCCGCAACCCGGACTTGGACGCCAACCTTTACTTCAACAATCTGCACGGCCTCCCAAAGATTAACGACCATCGCAACCAATTCGGAGTCGCCGGCGGCGGCCCGTTGTATATCCCAGGCATCTATAAGCAACGGGACAAGACCTTCTTTTTCGCCAACTATGAGGGGTTGCGGCTCAACGGCTCCAGCGCCTACAGCGCGGATGTGCCTACTACTGCCCAGTTAGGGGGCGACTTCTCGTCGGAGCTCACCACCACTCAGGTCGGAAGCGACGCGCTGTGCAGGCCCATCTACCAGGGGGCGATCTACAACCCTTATACGTCCAGATCGGTTACGGCTACCTGCGCTACGGCCCATAACAGCGTCGGACAAACCGTTTCCATCCGCGATCCCTATCCGGGAAACAAAATCCCCACGAGCGGAGTCGGGGCAATCGACGCTCTGGCCAATAAGCTTGCCACCGGAAACTATTGGCCCGCGCCAAAGAACCCGGGCGGCGGCTACAACTTCAACACCACGGCGACCGCGCCGACCTCCTCCAACGAATGGGGAATTCGCATCGACCACAACATCAACGCGAATAACAAGATCTACGGGCAATTCTCGAATAAGCACGAGTCAAAAGTCCAAACGTCGGCCTTCTACGGAAACGATGTGGCGGGACCCTTCGCAAATAATCCGAACAACCGCATGTTTGGGGTTTTGGGCTATTCTCACGTCTTCACGCCAACTCTTGTCCTGACCAGCGACTTGTTCTTCACTCGCTTTGCCGCGGGGCAAATTGTCCAGGGCTTCCCGTTCAAACCTTCCACCCTTGGGCTGCCGGGTCAACTCGATTCGTGGACGCCGCAGTTTCCGCAGATTCAATTTGGAAACACCTTTGCCGGGAGTTCCTATGCTCCGCTGGGAGCTACGCAAAACTCCGGCGAAGCCGGGTGGCCTGAGAATAATGGCAGCCTGACCGTGGACGTGAACAAAAGTCACAAAACCCAGTCTATCTCGGTCGGATATTTGGGTATTTGGCAAACCACCGACGGCGGCAGGCTGACCCCAACAGTATTCAACTTCTCAGTTGGCATGACGGCAGGTCCCGACCCGCTCAACCCGGCGTCAAGCACAAACGGAGACGGGCTTGCTTCTTTCATGGCGGGCGCCGGCAACTCCGGGGTGGGCTCGGGCGGCTCCACTGGCTTCGCCGCATTTCCGGCGTCGACCAATTACCTGCACGGGATGTACGTGGAAGACGATTGGAAAGCCAACCGGAAGTTGACGTTGAACCTCGGCGTCCGCTATGAAATCCAGATGCCGGAGACGGCACGGCATAACCAGCAGGCGTACTTCGATTTCCACGCGCTCAATCCGATCAGCGTGGCGGCGGGGATTCCGGCTTATGGTGCGATCGTTTTTAACACTCCAGGGAACCGCGGCCTCAATAAAAGCAACCTGAAGGACCTGGCGCCCCGCATCGGCTTCGCGTACGCCCTGATGCCGAAGCTGGTGATGCGCGGCGGCTACGGCTGGTATTACGCGAGAAACTTCTATGGCGGCACCGCACCGGACCCTGGATACTCGACCTCAACGTCATGGACTTCTTCGCCCGACGGGGTCACGGTTACAACGCCCCTTGCGCAGGCATTCCAAACGGGTCTTGTGCCGGTGACGGGGAACAAGCTGGGCGGCCTGACCGGCGTTGGCCAGGGGGGCGGCGGAGTGAATCCAATCCGTCCCGACCCACTAGCCAAGGAATTCAGCTTTGGGTTCCAATACGCCTTCACTCCCAATGACGTGCTGGATGTCGCCTACGTCGGGGGCCGGGGATCGCGTATTACCCTCGGCGGCATGAACTACGGCCAACTGGACCCGAGTTATCTTTCCATGGGTAGTGCGTTGAACGGCCCGGCGGGCACCAATCCGTTTGCCGGCGCGTTGAGTTCCCTGAAACTTACCCCTATGGCTTGCCCGTGGACGGTCGCGCAATCCCTGATGCCGTACCCCGAGTTCTGCGGAGGCGTCTCAGCCTCATCCGAACCCGTCGGAATCAACAACTACAACGCCTTGCAGGCCAACTTCAAGCATCGTTTCAGCGCGGGCTTGATCTTCACGGCCTCCTACACCTTCTCGAAGTTCCTCTCCGATGTGGCCGGACCGGAGGAATGGGGTTCCATCAATGGCGATACCGGCGGCTCCGGCATCCGCAATTACTACGACCTGAAATCGGATTGGACGGTCGACGGCGAGGATATTCCTCACTCCCTGGTTTTGAACTATGTGTATGAACTGCCGTTTGGCCACGGGAAAAAGTTCGGCGGCGGCATGAACCGGCTTGAGGATGCCATTGTGGGCGGCTGGCAGGTGAATGGAATTACTACCGTCCAGAGCGGGTTCCCGATGTCAATCGGACCCAACGGGAACAGCTCAACCGTTTTTGGCGGAAGCCAGCATGCAAACCTGACCGGGCAACCTTTCAGGTCCGGCACCTGCGGCAAGGGCACCACCGTTAACCCGAGCATCCCGGTGGGAACGAAGTATTGCTTCTTCAACCCGGCGGCCTTTAAACCGCCAGACGCATACACCTTCGGCACTGGCCCTCGCTACTATTCCAATCTGCGGGCGCCCGGATACGTGGATCAAGATTTGACGTTCGGCAAGTGGTTCACTTTGCCGGAGAGACTTCGCTTCCAATTCGCTTTCCAGATGTTCAACGCGTTCAATCACCCCAATTTCGGCATACCGGACTCCACCACGGGCGACTCGACCATGGGTGAGGCCAACTCCACGCAGGGGGCGAGACAGATGCAGGGGGTGCTGAAGATAACGTATTAGGGCCTCCATCGATGCAGAGGACCGTATTTGCTCTCTGACTGACGATCGCGTTCACGGGTTCACGAGTGAACGCGATCGTCTTTGGGGAAGCTCTAAAGCAGACCATTTAATCCCTCCAAGCTGAGGCCCACATGGCTCGGACGGAGGGATTTTCGTACCGTGGCGGAATCGTATCGCAAGGCTGCTGAACTCGAACGATCGCGGTACTCTGGGCGAACCCAGGGCTTTTGTTCCACGCAAATGGCGAGGACGCTGAAGCAATCCAATGCGTCAGGCAGGAGATCAAAATCGACTCATCTCACGGTATCGATTGCAAGACCATAAATCAAACCCCTTCAACGCGACTGCGGAATCTTTGCTTCGCGTTGGCCATAGCGGTTTTCTGCGCTCACTGGCTCGGTTGGGGAAGCGAAGGGCAAACCTCCGCCGGGTCGTCTCAATTGCCGCCCGCAATTACTGCTGGGACGAACGATCCAGAGGAGCAGGAAGATAAAGACTACAAAGAGACCAATCTTATACCAATGACGCCGGCAACTCCGATTGCGGTCTTGTCGTTTCACAAGATCGCCGGAGGAGCCATCTTTACGATGCGGCCGGGAGTCATGACAGTTCACTTTTGCAGCGACAACATTGCCCACATCTCCTACGCTCCGGGCAACGAACCTCCCGCGGACAAGAGTCTTGCCGTCATCGGTTGCGAGGAACAGTACGATCCACCCCTAAAGCTTGCTGAAACTTCGAACGATATCAGCCTTTCCGGAGACAAGTTATCAGTGCTCGTGGATCGAAGCACAGGAGCGCTGACGTTTCTGACTCCAACCGGCAACAAGATTCTGGCAGAGCCGCAAAATGGCGGGAAAGCGATGCAGAGGGCAACGGTGAATCAGGAAGAGACTTACCATCTGCAGCAGGAGTTTCTTTCCCCACCAGATGAAGCACTCTATGGGCTGGCGGAGGGGCAGGATGGAGTATGGAACTGGCGGGGAATGCCCATTGACCTCATCAGTCAGAACATAATTGGCGCCTTTCCTGTCATGGTTTCGAGTCGGGGATACGGACTGGTTTGGGATAACGAGTCGCTCACGGAATTCAACCCGGTGAGTGAGAACGAGGAGATATCACTGAATCCTTCGAGCCGATCGGGAGTGTTTACGGCGAGAAGAACCGGAGACTATGTGTTCTTTGCTAGAGGCGGGGATGGAGCCCGTGATATTGGCATCGCCGTTGGCGACCGGGTGATTCACGATGACGTGAATATGTGGGTGCCATATACGTCTGTGGTTAAGGCGCACCTTACCGCAGGTGAAAGCTACCCAGTGAAACTGCTCGGCGGCGGTAAGAGTGCCAAGCTCTATGGCCGGCTGCTGGGAAACACTTCGGTCTTCCGGTCGGAAGCCGGCAAGGAAATCAGCTACTACTTCGTCTATGGCCCGAGCCTCGATAAAGTTGTGGCTGGCTACCGATTGCTTACCGGAACGGCGCCGCTATTTCCCAAATGGGCGTATGGATTCTGGCAATGCCGCGAGCATTATGCGAGTCAACAGGAAACACTCGATGCTGCTGAGGGATTTCGCAGCCGCCATATTCCCGTGGATCTGATCGTTCAGGATTGGCAATACTGGGGGAAATGGGGCTGGGGCGCCTACCAGTTTGACCCTACGGCTTACCCAGATCCCGCCGAGATGATCAAGAAACTCCACGAGCTGAACTTTCACTACATGATCTCAGTGTGGGCGGATCCCAAAGGCGAAACTCTGGATGACCTGGTCAAGCATCATGGTGCAATCGAAGACACCGGCTATGTCAACGAGCTTTCTTCTGAGGGGCGTAGTATCCGCTGGCAGTATCTCAAGCGGTACATGTTTGATCTCGGTGTCGATGCATGGTGGCAGGACGGCGAGGAAGTAAATGGGCAGGTGAGGAACCACAAGGTGTGGGTTGACAACCTGGGCCTTGTCTCCGGAAACCCCTACACCTACTACTATCCCCAGGCTGCCAATCAGTCAATCTACGAGGGCCAACGAGCTGCGGATCCCACGAAGCGGGTGGTGCAACTGGGTAAAACCGCTACGCTGGGATTTCAGCGGTATGCGGCGGTTACCTGGTCAGGGGATGTCCATGGTAGTTGGCAAGCATTCAGCCAGCAGATACCAGCCGGCCTGAATCTTTCTGTTGGCGGTATGCCTTACTGGACCACCGACACTGGCGGATTCTTTCGCCCCGAAGATCAATACACCTCAGAAGACTATAACCATCTGTTGGTTCGCTGGTTTGAGTACTCCACCTTCTGTCCCATCCTGCGCATTCATGGATTTAAGACAGAGACGGAGATGTGGAAATGGCCGCTGTCGTATAAGTACCTGCTCATGTACGACAACTTCCGCTACCGCATGTTGCCCTATATTTATTCAGAAGCGTGGCGAGTGACCAATGGAAACAACACGATGATGCGCCCGCTGGTTATGGATTTTCAAAGTGATCGAAATGTCGACAACATAGGCGATCAATACATGTTTGGCTCAGCGTTTTTGGTCGCTCCCATCACCAACTCCCTTGATCGGCGGTCAGTCTATTTACCAGAGGCAATAAATTGGACCAACTTCTGGACAGGTCAGCAAATTGCCGGGAGTCAGCACCTAAGGGTCGTAGCTCCTTTGCAACAGATTCCTCTTTTCGTCCGCGCTGGGGCTATCCTTCCTCTTGGTCCAATGATGGAATATGCAACTCAGAAGCCCGAGGATCCGATTGAATTACGAGTATATCCCGGCGCCAACGGTTCATTTGTTCTTTATGAGGACGAAAATGACAATTACGACTACGAGAAGGGGTTGTATGCCACGATTCCATTTACGTGGAACGATTCTTCCCAAACATTGACAATTGGGCCGCGTAGTGGCGAGTTTCCGGGTATGCGCAAAGACCGGACGTTCATGGTCGTTGTTGTTAGGCCTGGCCATGGTACTGGATTGGATATGACGCTTCAACCGGACCAAATCGTGTCCTACGCGGGCAATACAGAAACCGTCCATGTGGGCAGACGTAAGAACTGAGAAGGCGTGAATGAGTCGACCGCCGCGAATTGATTGCAATCCAAACCAGCCGAAGAATAGCCCGGCGGTTCGTACAAATTAACGTGGCTGCTGAAAATTGGTCTGCGCGGCGAAATCTACGCCAGTGGTGGTGAGGCAAGTTGGTGTGGAAGGAGCACGGGGCCGGGCGGCGGAAGGTTAGGGTGGTTCGAACGAAGTACATTCAGCTTATGGAGGGTTTGAATCGATGAACCGCAGGCTGTTTTTAACGAGCGGGATGTCTGTGATCGCGCTGTCTCGGATGGCGAAGGCACTTGGAGACTCGCCGTTTTTTGAGGGAGTCATTCCGAATGGTCCGTTCCTTCCGTATTGGGAGTCCTTGAAATCCTATAGCTGCCCAGAATGGTTTCGAGACGCAAAGTTTGGAATCTGGGCCCATTGGAGCCCGCAGTGTGTACCTGAGCAGGGGGATTGGTACGCGCGAAACATGTATATCCAGGGATCAGCTCAATATGAGTACCATGTAAAGACCTATGGGCACCCCTCCCAATTCGGATACAAAGACATTTGCCATCTTTGGAAAGCAGAAAAATGGGACCCAGAGGCGCTTGTCAAGTTGTACAAGCGCGCGGGAGCTGAGTACCTCTTAGCCTTAGCTACTCACCACGATAATTTCGATTGTTGGAATTCAAAGCATCAGCCATGGAACTGCGTGAATATGGGTCCCAAGAAGGACATCGTGGGTACCTGGGCCAAGGTCGCACGATCCCACGGATTGCGATTCGGTGTGAGTTATCATGGGACTCCGCATCGTGTATGGGACGAGTTTCTTCCCGTTCGCTACAAGAGCGACACGACCGGGCCGCTCGCGGGAGTTCCCTACGATGGCATGCAGACGATTGCCGACGGGAAGGGCAAGTGGTGGGAGGGCAGGGATCCCCAGATGATCAACGGGAAGCCCCACGCTAAGAACACGCCATGCCCGGAGTTTGTCCCGCAATTTCTCCTGCGCGTACAGGACGTCATTGACAGCTATGCTCCCGACATCTTGACCTTTGACGATGGGGCACAGTTCAATTTCGATCGCGGCGGACGCGCAGCCCCGGATTTAGGCGTTTGGCTGGGAATACCAGACCTGGCGCCGGAAATCATGGCTTACTACTACAACAAGAATGTGCAGGCGCATGGTGGCCGTCTTGAAGGAGTTCTCGACCTCAAAGAGGTCCCTGAACCCGTGTGGGGAGCACTCACCCGCGACTTTGAAATGACTTTGGCAGATACGCTGCAGGAAAATCCCTGGCAAACGGAGGCTTGCATCGGGCATTGGCACTACGACCGGGAAGTCTTTGAGAACCACACTTACCAGAAGGCCTCTTTGATGATTCCTCTCATGGTGGACGTCATCAGCAAAAATGGCAATCTTCTTCTTAGCATTCCTCTTCCCGGGCATGGGGAGCCGGACAGCGATGAGATAGCATTCCTGGGAGAACTCGCGGATTGGCAACAGGTCAATTCCGAGGCGATTAAAGGAACACGTCCCTGGACCATCTATGGGGAAGGTCCCGCCACAGAAGCGGCCAGGGAG
>JARLGN010000076.1 GCA_031292775.1 Acidobacteriota bacterium
AGCCACCAAAGTCGGAGTATCCGACTACCGGAACCTTGTGGACGAAAAGCTTCGCACTGCCGGTGAACTCTACGAGTTCATGGTGGATAAATTCCACAATGCTCGCGGCTTTGCCCTGGAGTTGATCGTGGTGATTATCCTGATTATTGAGTTGGTCTTCCTGTTTAAAGGGAAGGGAACATAGGCTGCTGGAATATTCGATCTGAAAAGAGCCAGTGGTCCCAAGTCTCCAGACGTTGGCTACTCCGGCGTCGGTTTGGCAGGAAAGTACGGAGGGGACACAAACGCAAGAACTATCGTGGACTGGACCGGCCGTCCGTTAAACGTAGCGGGCAAGAACCGCCAGTCTCCCACCGCGGCCCTGGCCCCCTCGGTAAATGGGGGGATATCACGAAGCACTTTGATTTCCTCCGCTTCTCCCTTTTCGCTCAGCGTGACTTCCAGTACCACTGTCCCCTCAGCAAATGAGTAGCCTGGGTGAGCATGCGGGAGCAGCACACGGGTCACTTCCGCCGGCTGGAACTGTGCCTGGATCGCCGCTGCGCTCTGGGGTATCAGCGGGGAAAGGACGATGGGATCGCCAGACGGAAATAGTGGATCGAAAGTAACCGCCACAGGCACTCTTGAGGCGACGGCTTTGCCCGCGAATGTCGCCGGGGCGAATTTCCAAGTCTTTACGTTCTGGACGGCAAATTGAGTGAAACAGCCAACGTCCCTGCGCACCTCAACCTGCTTAACCTCTCCCGTTTCGGTTATGAGGGCGTCCATCACTACCGTCCCCGCCCCGACACAGGTATTCGAATACAAAATACCGGTGACCAAGCGAGCCTCAGCCGGCTGGAAGGGAGACTTTGCTCTTAGCGTGCTGGTCTGCGCGGTGAGCGCGCCAGCACTCCCGAGGACTATCATGACAAGGAGCAATCGCTTCGTCACAGGATCCTCTTTAGCTTCCCGTATTATATGCCCAAACCGCTTGAGGTATGCGACATCCGTGATTTTGAGGCAACCCTGCCCGTTCCGCCGGCTGGTGCAGACATGGTCTTCAACGCCTGCGTTTTTGGGCGCAACGCGCATGTCCCTTTGGGATCGCAGACTCCCCAAAGCAGGAGTTTGCGCCAGCCAGCGTGGAATCGTCGCAAGGATTGGTTCTTTCGCCCCTCCGGGGCTCGGGGGACTTCACTCGAACCGGTCACCCATAGCTCGCGCTATGGGCTACGATCTTTCGCCCGCTTTGCGGGCTGTGATTCTGTCCCTCTCCTGATAATTGGCTATCGAAATGGGATGTTCATTCAGATTAATCCGTGTCAGTTTCTCGCCATGCGTTCTGGTGTACTGCGTGATTTTCTTTGGATGGTAATGCTCGCAGTGCTCCATCTTGTGTCAGAGGGCCGGGTTCGACAGCGGGTATACGCGCGAGGCGAATCGTCAGGCAATTGCCTCTGCTGGTGGTTTCACTGGGACAATTTGGGCAACCCGTTCCATGACTTTCCTATTCTGTTCCGCCTTCTTCAAGTCGTACTCCGCTTTCAGGCGCATCCAGAATTCGGGAGTGCTGCCCAGCAGGCGCGAAACCTTCAGGCACATGACCGCCGACAGGGGCTTTCTCTCGGCTAGAATGTCGTGGACCATCTGCCGCGACACCCCAAGCGCTTTTGCCGCAGCCGTGACCGACAGGCCAACTTCCGGAAGAATATCTTCCCGAAGAATTTCGCCCGGATGTACGGGGGGCAATCCGTTCCTGCGATCCATCGTTTCCTCCCTAATGGTAGTCTTCAAAATCGATATCCTCCGCGTTTTCGCCCGACCATGCGAACTATTGGGGATAGCGGGTAACGCAGGGTAATGCTCTCCGTGACAGATTCTGTATTAGCTGCCACACGTTGACACATCTATCGGTCATTGCGTTCCTGCGCGTTTGTCTAGGGTTTGCCGCCTTCGATTCTCGCATCCGATAACCTGAAGCAGCGGGCCTTCCCGTCCCAGTAAATTTTGTCTTGGTTAATCTTCCAGAACTCCATCCATCGGGCCTGAAGCTCCTTCAGGCTGTGGGTGTTTCGGAAATTCCCCCAACATACCCATGAGGGGTCGTCGCAGTCTTGATGGGGAAACAAGGGGGGCATGGTGCTTTTCTGCCATGTATCGTCCAAAAATAGGTCCGAGAGAATGAAGTATGCCAGTTCTCCCGCCCTGATGCGGGGCCAGAAGTCATATACTGGCTCCGCGATCCATCGCGAATCGGTAATCTGCGAAATCAAGGCAGGGATCGCTGATTTTCCATCAGCCACGATCTGATCCATGACTGCGGAAGCGCAGTAGTCGCGGTCTTGGAACCTCCCCTTGGCGCGGCATGTCATATTGCTCCAAGTGGACAACGGATACGTCTTTTCGCGCGCTGGCGCGGTCTGACCTGACATTGGGAGTCCAACTGACAAATATGCAAGTAACAAGATGAGCGTCGGAATTGCTTGTGACCTTTTTGTTGCAGTCATTAGAGGAGATTCTACCCCAGACCTCAACCTCTCGCCAAATGCTTGCTATGCATACCCTTTCGTTTGCCGCTTACAGAAAAAAGGCCAGCTAGGATATAATTCCCAGGTTCCAATGCAGGGCAATTCCATTGGTAAGCAATTTTGAGATTTCAAGGAGCATGATGACGCGTGCCTCAACGGATGTTTTGATCGACCGAATTCCTGTAAGCCGGAATCTTGCCACTGACGCGATCTGGGTCATCACTTTCAGCCTGGTGACGGCGATTTGTGCGCAAATCAGTATCCACTTGCCGTTCTCGCCCGTGCCCATCACCGGCCAGACTTTTGCCGTGCTTTTGAGTGGGGCGGTGCTGGGATGGCGCCGCGCCTTTCTAAGCCAGGTTGCGTACCTTGCCGAGGGTGCTGCCGGGTTGCCGGTGTTTGCCGATGGGGCGGGTTCTGTCCTCCACCTGCTGGGACCCTCAGGCGGCTTTCTGCTGTGTTTTCCGCTGGCTGCCGCGATGGTGGGCTTTCTGGTGGAACATGGCGTAGCGCGTTCAACCTGGAAGTTAGTGGGAGCACTGGTCACTGCCGACGTGCTGATTCTTCTAGCTGGGTCTGCCTGGCTACGCCTGCTGTTCCGTGTTCCGTTAGCGCAGGCATGGTTGTTGGGCTTTTATCCATTCCTGATTGCTGATGTTGTCAAGGTTGCCCTGGTAGGCGGCGTCCTGCCGCGCGTGGTGCGCCGGTCAGGGGTTGGTCGTCAGTTGTCAGTTGTCAGTCGTCAGTCAGAAGTGGACGAGCCGTAGTTTTGGCATCAACTGAAAACTGATAACTGATGACTGAAGACTTCTTTTGTCGGTTGTCAGTCGTCAGTCAGAAGTAGATGAGCCGTAGTTTTGGCATCAACTGAAAACTGATGACTGAGAACTGAAAACTCCTATTGGAGCCCATCCATGGCTGCCCCGCAGGAACTTCTAACCGATGAAGAGGAAGTTCTGACCGCCAACCGCACGTTCTATGTCGCGTTGCACAGCCTCGACCTGTCGCTGATGTCGCAACTGTGGTTGCATGAGGATTGGGTGAAGTGTCTGCACCCGGGGTGGGATTTGTTGGTGGGATGGGACGAAGTCCGGCGGAGTTGGCAGGAAATCTTCCATTCCACCGAGCAGATGCTGGTGTCGATCAGCCGGCCACTGGTGCACGTGACAGGGGATGTGGCCTGGATCTCCTGCCTCGAAAACATAACCACCGCCTACCAAAATAGTTTTTCCTCGGCGATGGTGGAGGCAACCAACATATTTCAGCGCCGCCAGGGCCGCTGGCTCATGGTGCATCATCACACCACGCCCTTGGCCCAGCCTCCGCCCGAAGCCTCCGCCTCCGTACAGTAGCGGCAGGTTTGCCCAAGCTGTGAGAATACAATCTTTACCGCGGAGGCGCAGAGAAAGGGCCTCTTGGCCTCATATCCGTGCGCCTCCGCGGTGAGGTCCTAACCGATGCGAAGGAAAAGCCGCGGACCTACAGAACAGGTCCGTGCTACTACGCCGCTTTCACCATGTGGTGCGGGTCGATGACGAACTTCTTGGCCGCGCCGCGATCGAAGTCCTTGTAACCCTGCGGAGCATCGTCGAGCGAAATCACCGTGGCATTCACTGCCTTGGCGATCTGAATCTTGTCAAACAAGATGGCCTGGAGAAGCTGCCGGTTGTATTTCATCACCGGGCACTGGCCGGTCATGAAGTGCAGTGACTTGGCCCAGCCTAGTCCGATGCGGATACTGAGGTTTCCGGTCTTGGCGTTATCGTCCACGCCGCCGGGATCATCCGTGACGTACAGACCCGGGATGCCCATTCCACCGCCGGCGCGTACGACCGACATCAGGGCATTGAGCACGGTTGCCGGGCGCTCGACCACCGTTTCCTTGCCGTGGCCACGCGCTTCAAAGCCCACGCAATCCACCGCGCAGTCCACTTCCGGTTCCCCAATGATTTTATCGATCAACTGGCCGAGGGAAGCGTCCTGCCGCAGATCAATGGTTTCGCAGCCAAAGCTGCGGGCTTGTGCCAGGCGTTCCGGAATCATGTCACCCACGATGACGCAGGCGGCGCCCAGCAAATGGCAGGAGGCTGCGCAGGCCAATCCGACCGGCCCTCCACCGGCAACATAGACGATGGATCCTGGACCCACTCCGGCCGTCACCGCGCCATGATATCCGGTGGGGAAGATATCGGAGAGCAAGGTAATGTCAGTGATCTTCGCCATGACCCGATCTTTTTCCGGCAGCTTCAGCAGGTTGAAATCCGCGTAGGGGACCATGACATACTCCGCCTGGCCACCCACCCATCCGCCCATATCCACGTAGCCGTATGCCGCGCCGGGCCGGCCAGGGTTGACATTCAGGCAAATTCCGGTTTTGCCTTCTTTGCAGTTTCGACAGCGTCCGCAAGCAATGTTGAACGGAACGGAAACCAGGTCTCCGACCTTGAGGAATTCCACGTCGCGCCCGGCCTCGATGATCTCGCCGGTAATTTCATGGCCGAGTACCAGGCCTTTAGGAGCAGTGGTGCGGCCGCGCACCATGTGCTGGTCGCTACCGCAAATGTTGGTGGTTACGATCTTCAGAATCACGCCGTGATGGCACTGGCGCGAACCCAGTTCGAGCTTGGGGAAATCGATGGACTGAATCTCCACCTTTCCCGGGCCCATGTAAGCTAACCCACGGTTAGAAGCCATTGCGCCCCCCTGAATTTTAAGTTTAAAGCCCGTTGCGGATACTTCTGTTGTAGCAAAATACCGGCGGGTGGTCAAGGAATAGCGGTAGCTGGCGGTAGTGTCATTTGCTGTGGCACGGCCATCCGGTTCACGGGGAGAACGCCCGTGCCGCTTCCCAATGCCTCTACTACCTGGTAGCCGATTAACCCGAACTTCTCACCACATTTGGACGCCGCGGTATGGGCGGGGTGGAACAGGTTGCGGGAAAATGCCTCACGGCGGCTAACCGCCATGCTGCGGGTAACCACCCCGTCCGTCGGCTGACGGACACCCCTCCTGAATCAGGAGGGGAGTTCTTAACGGGCTCCCCTCCTCAGATGAGGAGGGGTGGTGCTGAACCGGGGGCGGTCTGAACCGGAGTGGTGCTGATCTGCACAGCACCAGCACGTTCTTCCGGAGCCTGTGGAGCTCCCCCTTCCAAAGCGTGGTGAGAAATTCAGGTTAGGGAACCACCAGGGTTGAGGAGACGTCAGGGGTGATAGTAGTCTAGAACAAAAGCTGCCTTGCGGGGGGGGTATTACGACGTTGCAACTCATTGGGAAAAAAGTCTTTGGTTAGATTCCCTTTGAGGAACCCAGTATTACTCTTTTTAGAAGCTTGGCAGCAAATCAGGCAAGGTTTCGCCTGCGGTCAGAGAGGTGGGTGAGGGTTTAGGGCAGGAGCAGTGCGGTGCACAGGGATACCCCACCTGCGGGCGCCAAAAGCTTGGTCCCGTGGGCATCGCCCGGAGGGCTTTCGGGCAGGGCTAGGCGTGGGCGGCTACAGCACGTCGCGTTGCTTCGACGGTTTTAGCTACCCGCCGATGGTCAACGAGCATAGCCAACAGATCCCCCCTCTGCACTTTCTCGCAGAGGACGGTACACATGGAAATGGCATTAAATGGGCGAATGAATTCATGAAGGCGATGTTGATATTCGCGGATCGTTGCCGCGTCGCTGCCATTGTTGTATACCCAGGACCAGTCCGTGATCCAACGCATTACCGTAGCGTGCCGATGTAGTGGGCTGCGCTGAAACGGTTCGCTGGGGCGGAGCAATTCGGCCAGGCAATTGGGCGCTGTCAGGAAAACCAGTCGTCCACTGTGCAGGAGGGAATCAGTCTTCAAACCTGTTTCACTGAACCCGTGTGCAATGTCCTTCAGACAGGTGGGCCCTGCCAGAATGACAACCTGCTGCCCGATCTCTAGACCGGCGATGGAAAACTGCAAAATTTCGGAAAGGCTCTTTTCCTTCCGGACTACCAGTCGGCACGGTTCACCCTGTCCCAACAGGTCCCCGTGGTTAGTCAAATCGAAATTCATATGTATCTATCTTTGACGATAAGAGGTGGACATGTCAACAGAACAGCAAGTGCCACGGTAATATTGTCGCTTGCGGGTTTTATGGATGTTTCGCCTGAATTTCGCTTGCTTTTTTGTGGGGCTTAGTAGCCGTGTCCGGAAACACGGGGGCGGCTATTATGGACGGTAATTACAGGTTTTCTTTTCATGCCGCGCGGGCGTGGAAAATCTCACTTGCTTGCGTGCACGAAAGGCGGGAGTTGTGATTACCGGCATTACAATAATCAACTGGGTCTGCAACCCCCGCCCATCACCCACCTAAAACTGGAATACCGCCTGAAAATCGATGCGTCGATTGGCGGCCTGCGATGCGCCACCCGGACCGCCCCCGCCACCGAAGAGGCCACCGAGCGAGTTCGACTTGTCGAACTGTGGGCTGCCGATGACCCCGCTCCGCGATCCAAGGTTCACGTTATTGAACACGTTCCTGGCATTGGCGCTGAGAGTGAGATTGAAGCGCCGATTGGTAGTCTGCCCCCCACCGAACATGCCACC
>JARLGN010000567.1 GCA_031292775.1 Acidobacteriota bacterium
GCACGCGTTGACCGCTGCGCCGATTCTGCAATCAAACAAATTCTACCTGCACGACCTGAATGACGTTGCCCGCCAGTACCTGGCCGATCTGTTCGGCGAGCACGTGGTGCAGTTGCAGCACGCACACGCCGATTTGGACCAGGCCTCTTTCGAGCATCATGCGGGGCAGATGGAGTCCATTATGGCGGCGATTGAAGAGCTTTTGAGCCATGATGATTTCTACTGGCTCAGCCCGTCTATACGGCAGGCGCAAGCACTTCCCGGCGCCCCTGCGGATATTGATGTGCGTGCGCGCGACGTGCTGACCCTCTGGGCGGGAGTGATTCGCGACTATGCTTGCCGCGATTATTACGAGCTCGTGCAAAGTTATTATCGCCCCCGGGTAAGCGCCTTCCTCGCTGCATCGCGTGAAGCCCTGGCGATGGGCCAACGCAGCCTGTACCACTCCGCCACGCTCGACCGCCAACATGAGGCCATCGAAATGCGATGGGTGGCGGAAGGCTTTCCGCTCGTTGACCGGCAACCCGATCCCAAAGAAGTGGTTTCCACCGTCAAGAAGTTGTTGGCGAAGTTTGGGCCGGCAATGTAGAGTGCCATATCACTTTTTGGGATGAGGACTCGTGCATTTTCACCTTTTGGACTGGATCATTGTTATTTTCTACCTGGCGGGGACGCTGGCCGCCGGTTTATACGGCAAGAAGTACGTCTCCGGTCTCTCCGATTTTCTGGTGGCGGGCCGCCAATTGGGCACCTTCATTGGCGTGGCCACGCTGGCCGCAACAGAAATCGGCACCATCACCTTCATGTATTACGCGGAGTTGGGTTACAAGACCGGCTTCGCGTCCTTTGTTAATGGCCTGATCGCCGGCCTGGTGATGATCTTGATTGGCCAGACGGGATTCATCGTCCACAAACTTCGCGCCTTGGGGCTGATGACGGTCCCGGAGTTCTTTCAGGTTAAGTACAGCAAGAATCTCCGCGTGCTCACCGGAATCCTGGTGGCGACGGGCGGCATCCTGAACATGGGGGTGTTCCTTAAAGTTGAAGGAACGTTTCTGGCCATCATCACCGGCATCCCCCTGAGTCACCTGAAAATCACGATGACCGCTATCCTGCTGCTCGAACTTGCGTACACGGTTTTGGGCGGAATGGTTTCCATTGTCATCACCGATTTTCTTCAGTTCATTGCCCTGAGCCTGGGCACGATATTAATCACGCTCTACTCAATTCACACCACCGGCTGGGGGCATATGCGCGACGTCGTGTATGCCAACATGGGGTCGCAAGGGTTTAATCCCTTTACCAACGCGCAGTACGGATGGGCCTTCATTGCTTTTCAAATTCTCCTTTGGCTGGCCACCGACACCTGCTGGCAGACCACCGCCATGCGCACCTTTTCCACACGCGATCCGGAAACCAGCCGCAAAGTGTTCTGCTGGACAGGTTTCATATACCTCGGGCGCGGTATGATGCCCATGCTGTGGGGCATCGCAGCTCTGGTCATGTTGGGTTCCAAGGTTAATTCCCTGGAAGCAATGCCTCTGATGCTGACACGAATCCTGCCCGTAGGTATTTTGGGACTCGTGGTGTCCGGCATGCTCGCCGCCACCATGTCCGTGAACAGCTCGTATCTTCTGGGCTGGAGTTCGGTCATCGCCCAGGACATCATTCTTCCCTTGCGCCAGAAGCCTCTTAGCCAGGGCACCCAGGTGCTACTGAACCGCGCCGCCAATCTGTTTGTGAGCCTCTTCGTGCTCTTTTGGGGTATCTGGTATACGCTACCGGGACCCACGTACTTTTACCTCAACATCACCGCGTCAATCTTCCTGAGCGGAGCGTTCGCCGCGGTTATCGCGGGACTCTATTGGAAACGCGCCAACACTTTGGGCGGCTATTGCGCCATGATCACCGGAGCCCTCGGCGCGGTGGGTTTCTTCTTCTTCCACGTCCGAGCCAGCTACGCCGGGCTAAGCTCCTTTGCGCTGGCAGGACTGGCCATGGTCGTGGGTTCGCTAATTGGAAGCAGCCGGTCCAAGGTGCCGCAGCTTGCGGATATGGGCGTCGTGGCGGAGGAGTAGGTGGCAACGCGCGGTCTGGCGCGCCGCATCCCACTTGCAAACGCTTCCGGCCCCGACCAAAATAAAACGTCTTCAAGCGAACGTGAAAACCTGGCTTGTAGCCACGGTCTGAGAAAGGTGTCTCATGAGTATTCGAATTCGGCTCATCCTGATATCGCTGGTGCTCTTCGCCACACTTGGGACGGTCGCGGCTCAGACGATGCCACGGGTGATCGATGCCCACCTCCATCACAATGGCGACCCCGCGTTCCTGGAAAAGCTGGTGGCCAAGCTCGATTCCGTTGATGGACTTGCCCTGGTCATCACCTGGCCCAAGGATATGGACAGCGTAAAGGGATTCATCGCCAAACATCCCAACCGCATCATGGGCCTGGGAGACCTTTTACTTGACGATCCCCAGGCCGTCGAACTTGTTGACCGGTTCCACGCCGCGGGATTCCGTGGGCTGGGGGAATTAACCGAACCCCTGAAGAATTACGATGACCGGAGTTACTGGCCCATTTACGAGCGCGCGGAAAAGTACGGGATGATCGTTCTTTTCCACACCGGCATCGTCTCGCGGGAGGACCCGGAGATTGCCGCGGACGTCAGCGTGGACCGCATGCGGCCGACGACTCTTGACGGCATCGCCCGGCGTTTCCCCAAGCTCACCATCATTGGCGCGCACCTGGGGAACCCCGACTATGCCTGGGCGGCGGAAGTCACGCGCTGGAATCCCAACCTCTATTTCGACCTTTCAGGCTCCTCGCTGATCAAGAAGCAGGATGACCCCACCTTTTGGAAGACCATCTTCTGGTGGTCGGGAATTGTCAGCCCGCATACTCCTGCCAACGGGCCCAACGCTTTTGAGCGCCTGGTTTTCGGCTCCGATGTTTTCAATGGCGAGCTGGAAGAGTTTGACCGGCAACTCGATCGCTACCACAAAATGCTTGATGCCTGCGGCGTCCCCAAGGCCTCGCAGCAGAACATCTTTTCCGGCACGATGTGGAAAATCCTGAGCGCGCAGAAATGAACGCAAGGCTGCTCAGCGCGACTTGTTGAGCCGATCAATATCCTCCTGAACGCTGGTCAAGGTTGGGTCCAGCCAAAGAGCGTGGCGATAAGCCGCCAGCGCCTCGCTATTCCTTCCCATCTGGTCCAGAATGCGCCCGCGCAGAACCTCCTGATGCGAATCAGTATAAGTCTGCTCCCCCTTCAAAACCTCTTCCAAGGCTTGCGGAAAGCTGCTTCGAGAGTAGAGCACTCGGCTCAAACCAAAGTGCGCCCGCCCGTTCAAATCATTAAGGCGGACACTGCGCCGAAAGGCGTCTTCCGCGCCCGCCATATTTGTGTGGTCCTCAAGGTCCGAGGCGGTTTGGTACATGCGTTCTGACCCCAACTCGCGTGTCTGCTGCCACAACAGTCCACATGTAACGGCGAGGATCACCACGCTGACCGCTATCCTCAATCCCAGCCGCCCGTGGTGGGAACGTGCA
>JARLGN010000568.1 GCA_031292775.1 Acidobacteriota bacterium
AACCTTGATGCCCATCCCGCGCTGAGTCTCAATTGCGCCAACGAAGGTTTCACCAAAGCGCCAATGGTACTGCACGCGGGAGACCGGACCACCAGCGCGCAACTGGACCTTGCTGGTGACGACGGTTTATTTCTTTCTGTCGACCCTGGTGTGGTGGGCCAGTCCGGCTGCAAATTGACCGCAACCATCGCCACGCTAAGCACGGGGAGCTCCGACCCAACCGTGCTGGGCCGCGTCATCCGTTTGCCGCGGATTGAAAAGTTCGCGCTTACCGAGGAGAAGCTTAGCCCCACCATTTATGCAGGGAACCTAACCGGAATCGATCTCCAAATTATCGAGAAGACCGGTTGGGACGCCAAGACGGGATATCCCGTGCAGGGAATTCCCACTCCTGTCCCCGGTAGTGCCCAGGAGCAAACGCTGAAGGTGGAACTTCCCTGGCCGCCACCCACGCCCCACGCACCGATTTACGTTTGGCTGCGCGGCGAGACGGCGGGGCGACTTACGACCGTGAAGTATTGATGCCGCCGTTCCCGGTGATAGCTACTTTCTCAGAGCCCGGTAATACGAAACGAGGAAGCCATCCTTTCTTGTCTGGCGTAATACGTCACGAGGATCGTAGTCCTCTAACCCGCGGAACATCTCTCCCGGCTGCAACCGGCGGAGGTGGTAGATATATGTTTGCGTCTCCGTGGCGGTAATCACATTGCTGACCTGAAAGAACTCGTCGTGATATCGAATCGTGGGGTGGTTCTGCCAATTAGGTTTTGGCCGACAGGACTTGATACACAGGATTTCCCCATCGCCGTGTCTTTCTGAAGTAACCTCGTCAGCCACCACTGGCACCCGCCAATTGTACGTCCATCTCTCGACGGCACAATAAAACCGTTCAATGGCCCACAGTGGGTACGTGCCTACGATGTCACCCGTGATTGCGGCGCCGAGGACGCGTATGCCACCTTCGATCCCCCACGCGCAGATAATCCACGTCACAGGGTTGAGAGCCACAAAAATCAAGGCGATCAAGCCAATTTTTTCCGGGCTCCCCACATGTGCGTGAAGTTCGCGCAGCACCAGAAAGACGTCCCTTCGCGTGTGATGAGTAACTGAATACGAATACCATGCCACGAGAAGATAAATTGAAATCCAGATTTGGAAAAAGCCCGATATGAAGGCAGCGGGTCTCCAGTTAATGGACTCCCCAAAAGGCAGCCGCGTCCGCCATCGGCTTGGCAATAGTGAAAGGACTGGTCCCAATAGATAAGTCCACATCTGGTGACTTCCTTCGATGCCACACGCGCTTGGGCGGGACTGTCTTTACTGACAACTGAATCCTGATGACTGACTACGTGTGTCAGAGGATTGCTTCCTTCACCGTGTCCCAATGAACCTTGCGGCCTTTTTTGAATGATTCCACGGACATCATTATGGTGGCGATTTCCTCAAAGGCGCGGTCCACCCCGCAGCGCGGTACGGCGCGGGTTCGCGTGCAATCCAGAAAGTCCTGCATGTGCGATGTGACGGTGATTTCTCCCGGTTTGTATTCGTAATCGGGCAGCACCACCGCGTCCTGTGGTTCCAGCCCGAATTGCCACGCCAGTTCCTCCGCCTTCTTCACCTTCAGTTGATACTCAGGCTTCCATTCCGGGGAGAAGGTGCGGCACTTCCTGGGGCCAACTTCCATGGTCATATCTCTGCCCAAGAGCTGCGTGGTCTCGCCAATGTGATTGCTATGGAAACCGCAGGAGAAGCTGAGGCCCATATTCTGGCGGGGATAGTCAAACAACACGGTCCATTGATCGGGAACTTCGCGATCGCCAGTCCAGAAATAGAGGCTGCCTTGGGTCATCGCCGTATCGGGAATCCCCATACCCACGATCATGTTGACTCCGTCCCAAACATGGCTCATCACGTCTCCGGCGATGCCGGTTCCGTAATCCCAATAACATCTCCAGGTGAAGAAGCGTTCAGCATCAAATGGCCGTTTGGGCGCATTGGCAATCCAGCGGTCCCAATCAATGGTGTTGGGCCCGGCATCGGCGGGCATATCGAGAATGTCGTAATCGGTGTAGAACTTCCACATGGGGCGGATGCCCGAGCGATCAATGTAAGTCCGTATCAACGGCAACTTGCCCAGGGCGCCGGAACGAAAGATTTCGCGAGCTTTGGTATAGGTGGGCGCGCTGTTGTAGTGATGGCCCAACTGCATCACCACCTTGTTGTCTTTCACGGCCTGGCGCATCTTCTTGGCATCTTCGAGATTGGTGCACCAGCCTTTCTCGACGTAGATGTCCTTCTTGGCTTGTGCCGCGGCAATCACCATGGGGGCATGCCAGAAGTCCGGGGTGGCGATGATCACGGCATCGATGGCGGGGTCTTCCATGACCTTTTCCCATTCGTGCACAACGCGCACCTGGGGATTTGTACACAGTCGTTTTCCCCGTGCCACATTGCCCTGATAAAGGTCGCAAAGCACGCGAACTTCCGCCTTGGGAGTGCTCTGCGCATACTGCATTAGGCGATGCCCCTGAATGCCCAAGCCGATGGCGGCAACGCCAATGACGTCATTGGGGGATTTCTGGCCCAGCAGCGCGGGTGCCGAACCCATCCCGGAGGCGAGTCCGGCCCCCGCTGCCGCAATGCCCTTCAAGAAGTTTCGCCGTGCCAAGGTCTTTTCCGGAAGCATAAGTCCTCCCTAAAATATCAATTCGGAATTTGGGGGGAATCGCACTGGTCCCTGAGGAAGACAATTCGGAAGTCGATGGTGAAGTTCCGGAGTGCGGCGGTGTGCCGCCGCACTCGCGATTCTGAGGCTGCCTGCTGCCTACTGCTTATCGTCGGCAGTCCAATGTTTATCACGCTCCGCGCTTATCCATGGGAACAACGGTGCGTTCCTCGTAGCCGGTATAAATCTGGCGTGGGCGGGCGATTTTCTGCTCGGGATCGATGACCATTTCCTCCCATTGCGCCAGCCATCCTGCCGTGCGGGGGATGGCGAACAGCACGGTGAACATCTCCGGCCGGAAGCCCATTGCCTGGTAGATGATGCCGGAATAAAAATCCACGTTGGGATAGAGCTTACGCTTGACAAAGTACTCGTCTTCCAGCGCGATGCGCTCGAGTTCCAGCGCGATGTCGAGCTTGGCATTCTTCCCGGTTACTTCAAAGACCTGTTCGGCAGCTTGCTTGATGATGCGGGCGCGCGGGTCGTAGTTCTTGTAGACCCGATGGCCGAAACCCATCAGCTTACCCTTGCCAGCCTTGACGCCCTCAATGTAAGCCGGGACGTGATCCTTGGAGCCGATTTCGTCGAGCATTCTCAGCACTTCTTCATTGGCGCCTCCATGCAAGGGGCCGGAAAGCGCTGCTGCTGCCGCTGCCGTTGATACAAATGGGTCGGCCTGCGAGCTCCCCACGGAGCGCATAACGTTGGCGCTGCAGTTCTGTTCGTGGTCGGCATGCAGGATAAACAGGATGTCGAGGGCGCGCGCCAGAACCGGGTTCGCCTTGTATTTCACCTCGGCCATTCTCCACAACATGTTCAGGAAGTTCTCGGTGTAGCTCAAATCATTGTCGGGGTAAACGTAGGGATATCCCAGGCCGTGGCGGTAGGTGTAGGCCGCAATGGTGGGGACTTTGCCGATCAGGCGATAAATCTGGAGCCGGCGCATCTCCGGGTCGTGCACATGCCTGGACTCCGGATATATTGTTGCCAGTGCTGCTACCGTGCTGATGAACATTGCCATGGGGTGCGCGTCGTAACGAAAGCCTTCCAGGAAATGTTTGGTCGATTCATGCAGCATGGTGTGATACGTGATGTTGTTGATCCAGTCCTTAAGTTGAGAGGCTGTTGGCAACTCGCCTTGCAGCAGGAGATACGCGACCTCCAGAAAGGTGCATTTCTCCGCCAGTTGTTCAATCGGATAGCCGCGGTAGCGCAGGATTCCTTTATCACCATCAATATAAGTGATGGCACTATGGCACGACGCCGTGTTCATGAATGCCGGGTCGTAAGTCATCAGGCCGAAGTCATCAGGGCCGGTCTTGATCTTGCGCAGGTCCATTGCGCGGATGGTTCCTTTGTGAAATGGGACCTCATAAGTTGTGTTGGTTCGATTGTCCAGAATGCTCAGGCCGTCTTTATCCATGAGCTCTCCTCCCTCTATGCGATTCCTTGGCGGTCACTTCCTGCCTGCCCCGATTCTACCCGGGCCGCGACTGCTCCGTGGAGATTATATTTGCCTTTGCGTGTATTTGCGTAGGAGATTTGTCAATTTCTCGCGTTATAAGGAAATCGGACAAAATTCCCGCACCCGGTTGTAATGCAAAAGCATTCAACCCCTGCATCTATGCCTCCGACCACCGAGAAATCTGTCCAAGGTGAAATTGTCAGTGTTTGTGGCCATGTAAGTGGGGGTGTGAATGGGTTTCTCCGCCGGCATGAATGTGCCGGTGAGCATGGACGAGATTGGTCTGTTCGAGCAGGGAAGGCTGGCGAAGAATTTCCGCCGGAGTTCCTGTGGCCACCACTCGACCCATTTGGAAAACAAAGCAATCATCGGCAATGTCTTCAACAATATCCAGGTCATGGGTGCTCGTGACCACGGTCTTGGCTCCGCCGTGCAGACCGATCAGGAAATCGATCATCTGGCTCGCGCTTTTGGGATCGAGTGACGCCGTGGGTTCGTCGAGCAAAAGGACCTCAGGATCAAGCACCAGCACGGAGGCGAGCGTCACCCGCTTCTTTTCTCCCGTTGACAAGTGATGCGGCGAGCGGTCTTTGAGGTGCGCGATCTTCATCACCTCCAACATATTATCCACTGCGGTGCGAACCTTTTCCCGGGACCACTGTAATTGCAACGGCCCAAAAGCGACTTCATCAAACACCGTAGGTGAAAACAGTTGGATATCGGGATTCTGGAATACCAAACCTACGCGGCGACGGAACGGGTAGGCAAATGCAGAATCGCGCAGGCGTTCCTCTGTAAGCGCTTCGCCACAGAAGGTGATGCTGCCCTTTTCCGGAAAAGCCAGTCCATCGAGAATCCGCAGCAGCGTGGATTTGCCGGAGCCATTTGCTCCCAGAAGGGCGATCCGCCTGCCCGTGGGAATGGTGAGGCTTAAATGGTCGAGCGCGGTCACATGGTTATAACTAAAAGTGACTTCGCGAACATCAAAGACCGGACCCGGCATAGGGTTTTCGATCTCGGATTTTGGATTTTCGATTTGCGATCCCACCGGTCTGCCTCGCTCTCGTGAAACTCCTGATTTCGAAAATCCAGGATGCAACGGTTGGTTATCTTCCGTAATAGAACGCCGCCGCGGCGATGGCCACAAAACAGAACAGCATGATCCAGTCAACTGCGGTGGTTTGGAAATCATCGAGCATATAAACTTCCCCGCGGAAACCCCGTGCGAGCATGGCGCTGTAAACGTCGCCGCTGAGCTGTAGCGTCTTCGACATCAAGACTCCCACGCTGGCGGCGGCAAGGCGCCGGCTGTCCGAACCCGTCATTTCGCCCACCATGCGGCTTCGGCGTGATTCCAGCATATCGCGAGCGCTATCAATCAGGAGAAAAATATAGCGGTAGGCCATCCCCAAAATCACAACGATGACCACCGGAACGCGAAGTACGCGCAGCGCCTTCAAGACATGCGTCCACGGTGTGGACAAGATGAGCAGTACCGAAAGGGTGGCGGCCGTTTCAACCCGCGTCACCAGGTAACGCGCACTCGCCAGCCCTTGCGCCGTCAGCGGCCAATCGAGGCCGGGGATGCGCCCAATCACTTGACCCGGAATTACGAACGGAGCAGGTAAGGCGATGATGCCGGTGAACAGGAGTACGGGTATCCAAACCCGCTTGCCCAGAAGCAGCGGGGATACGCGGGATGAGGCGGCGAGGATGAGCGCAATCACGAAAACCGCACCAATCACCCAAAATTTGTGAGCCATCGCCGCGGCAATAATCAGCATAAGAATGCCAACGACCTTGACGCGTGGGTCAAGCCGTTGGAGCAGGCCATTTGCCTGTGAAACTTCTTCCGCGTCGAGCGCGTGCTCCACGGCGTCCAGGAAGCCGGCCAATGTGCGCTCAAAGAAGTTCATGGCGTTTTCCCCGCTCGGGAGTTCACAGCAGAGACGCGGAGGCACATCGCGGCATAGCCGCAAACAAAGCGTCTCGTAGGGGCAGGCCTCGTGCCTGCCCTCCCCATCGGCATGGCCGACTGCAGGGCACCCACGAGGGATGCCCCTACCCTCGCGCCCGCGTGTTGGGTCATGGCTCCTGGCTCCCTTTCCGCTTTCCCCGCGCGGCCAGTGAGCCGGCAATCAACGAAACCAGAATGATGGCGCCGGCCCCGAACATGCCAGAAAGCGCGTAGCCCATCGCCGGCCGGTGCACAAACGACGGTGCGTATTGCGGAAATGGCGCGGTCCACAGGGAGGAAAGGCGTTCCAATCCGCGCGGAGGCTGGGCCGGTGGGGCCGTGTGGCGCGAAGCTATGGCCATTTTCTCCCGTGTTTGCAGATTGGAGAAATCCCGCGCGCTCCACTCACCCCAGGCCGTGCCGGCCGCCAGAATTCCCAGCGGCGTAAGCACCAGAAGCACGGCCAGCCCAATCCATAACGGCCGCAATGTGTGCCACAGGCTTTGACTGCCTGGGTCGGCAATGGCGTCATCGGGTGCCAGATTCCCGGGCGCGGTAAGCTTCAGAAGCGAGGGGTTGGTTCGCTGGAAATAAGCCACTACCCCTGCGGACAGCACCAGTTCCGCCAAGCCGGCGAACGTCAAGTGGCCGATCATCATGGCGGGAATCGCGATATGTAACGGGTAGGGAGCGTAGAGCGGCGCGCCGCTGGGGTCCTTGAAGAAGATGGGCTGAATCCCAAATTCCACTGCGGCGCACAGGGCTGAGGCATTGATGGCGGTATAACCTGCCAGGGCGGCGGCCATCACCCTTCGCGGAGAGGTAAGAGCGGCGCGTCCGGCGATGATCCGGTAAACGGCATACGCCGTCAGCGAGCCCACAATCGCCATGTTGAAGCAATTGGCGCCCAGCGTGGTAATGCCTCCATCCCCAAAGAAAACGGCCTGAATCGAAAGGGCTATGGAAATGGCAAGGATGGACGCCCACGGTCCCAGGATGATGGTGGCAATCGCCACTCCCACGGCATGTCCCGTGGTGCCGCCGGGCAAGGGCAGGTTGAACATCATGATGACAAAGGAGAGTGCCGCCATGACCGACAGCAACGGCACCAGCCGCGTGGTCAGTATTGCCTTCACGCGTTGCAGTGCGGCGTACCAGAACGGCGCGGAAGCGCCATACAGAACCGCGCAGGTCGACGGGCTGAGATAGCCATCAGGAATGTGCATGTAGGCTTTCGGCGCTTCCCCATTTCAGCGCCGGCTTCCTGCCGGTCTTGAATTGCCAGGATGGCGGCGCTACGTTCAAACTTCGCCAGCGTCGGCTACGGCGCTGCCGACGCCTTATCGAATCCCCCATTGTAACTTATCCGCAGTAACCGACATCGGGTTGATTACCGGGGACAGGCAGGGAGTTCGTCGGAGAAGAGTCGCCCAAAGCGTACGCCCTCGTCTTCATGGTCAATCGATCCTGTCTTACTGAGGACGCTGGTTTCTTCTCCCCAATACCGTTCACTTTCATTAAGTACCTTTATTATCATCAATATTTTGGGGTTAAAATCTTAACTGTTTTATTTTCAATGAAATTGTGGCAAAGGGGAGGGATTCCTTCTCCATTTTTTTCAATAACATCGCGGGATAAGCCTGCATTTTCTATTTCCCCTTTTTCTTGCTGCCCACGATTCCTAGAGACGATAATTTTATTAGTTTCAATAACATGGAATTCGGCAAGGTTTTGGTCGTTTGCCGCTAACCCGGATTTCGCACCACGGTTTGGTAAGGCCGTGTTTCCGGCCTCCCGTAGTGCAGATTTTCTGATTCTTTGCGCATGACCGCGGTGAGAAATCCAAGCTAACTTGCTTCTTTTCAACAACTCATCCAGAAAACAATCTAAGTCGTTTGTTTTCATAAACTCATTGGGAGCACTTTTTTTGCCCCTTTGTTTTCAATAACTCATTGGGAGCAACCTTCATTTTTAACATCTTTTTCTTTGTCGTCCTTTATTTTCAATAACTTATTGGGAGCACTTGTTGTGGCCCTTTGTTATCAATCGGTTATTGGGGTCGATTTTCATTATTCACCTCTTGGGGTGTGCGGACGTTTCCGTCTGGTTCCATGGACTAATTGGCATTTCCCCAATCCCGCCGCGACCCTGCTTGTCTTTCCTCCCTCAGACCTTGCCGGTCTCCCGTCACGATCATCCGCCACTGCTCTCGTTGGTGGGGCTACGCCTCTGGCTCCCCTGCTGCGCCATTCCACCCGGGCACAACTCTCCCCTCCCTACCCCTGCATGGCGGCGGCCATAGCCTAGTACGACTTTTTCACTTTTCCTGCCGGTAGGAATAATCGTGTCGAACTCTCCCCGCCGAGCGCACATTTCTCACCCGACGCGGAAAATTAGCCTGAATTTCCCACCACGGCTTGGGAGGGCGGAGCTTCCCAGGCTGCGGAAAAACATTCTGGTGCCGTGCAGATCAGCACCATTCCGGTTCAGACCACCCCGGGTTCAGCACCACCCCGTCGCTCGGCGCGCCACCCCTCCTCATCTGAGGAGGGGAGCCGTTAAAAACTCCCCTCCTGATTCAGGAGGGGTGTCCGTCAGCCGACGGACGGGGTGGTTACCCGCAGCATGGCGGTTAACCGCTGTGAGGCATTTTCCCGCAGCCGGTTCACCTGTCATATAAGACGAGCATAATTTTAGCCTGCGCGAAGCGCCTTGAGTGCGGCGGCTCGATGCCGCCCTGGAATAGGGATCAATTTCAATTGGATGGGAATTCGATCCTGATGAGTAAGCCAGCCACAACGGCGGCGTCGAGCCGCCGCACTCCAAGGCGCTTCGCGCCCCAAGCTTTCACCAGGGGCCGAGATCCCCACCATACGCCGGCAATTCGAACCGGGTTGGCTCAAGCAATCTAATCGTGCCAGCTGGCGCCGAAGGTGCGACAATATGCGGTTCGATAATTTATTAAGGAGTTGGAATCATGTCCAAAATTATTTTGATCAGTGGAAGTCCCAAACCTGACGGCAACACCGCGCAGCTCATGGGTGAATGCGCCAAGGTCATTCAGGAGCAAGGCGTGGAGGCCGAGGTCATTTCCTTTGCCGGGATGAGCATTGGATCGTGCACCGCCTGCGGAAAATGTTCGGAAACCGGCGAGTGCGACATCCATGACGATTTGAGCGGAATCATCGAAATAATTCGCACCGCGCAGGGGCTCATTGTGGGTTCTCCTGTATACTTCGGCACGGCGCGCGGAGATGTGATGTCCGCGCTGCAACGCATCGGTTACGTTTCCATGCACTCCAATAAATTTCTTGCGGGAATGGTCGGCGGACCTGTGGCCGTGGCGCGACGAGGCGGTCAGACGCTAACTCTCCAGGAAATGCTGATGTTCTTCCTCATTAACGACATGATTGTACCGGGATCAACTTACTGGAATATGGTGTTCGGACGCCTTCCCGGTGACGTGTGGAAAGACCAGGAGGGAATCGACACCATCCGGCACTTTGCCGGCAATGTTGCGAAACTCGTCAAGAAACTGAACCCGCCCGCGAGTGAGGCGAGTTAGCTTAAACCAGCTTGCGCGGCTAGGTCGCAAGCCGGGAATTCCTGATAGAGGATGGAAGCCATGTTGACGGCGGTCTTATACGATGTTGATAAGCTGGTGCTGGAAGATCGGCCTGTTCCGCAGCCGGGGCCCGATGAAGCCCTGGTGCGAATAAAGTCCTGCGGAATTTGTGCCACGGATTACAAGGCCATCAAAGGCATCCGTACCAATGTGCGATTCCCACTTGTTCCCGGGCACGAACCCGCTGGCGTGGTGGCCGGGGTTGGAGCGCACGTGCACGGCTTGAAGGAGGGCGACGAGGTCATTGTTTGCCCCAGTGGCTACTGCGGACACTGCCATTACTGCCGCATGGGCCAGTCGCACTATTGCGAGCACATGTATACAACAGGTGGCGACGGTCCGGAAGACGTACGGCCGGGTAGTTTCGCGGAGTACCTGGTGACCGGCGCCAACACCCTTTTCGCCAAGCCGCCCGGTGTGAGCTTTGATGCCGCGTGCCAAACGGAACCCCTCAGCGGCGCGTGGAAGGGCATCATCCAATATTCCGAAATGCGGGTGGGCGATGATGTGGTCATCATCGGCACCGGCGGAATCGGTATGTACTGTTTGATGGTGGCCAGGGCGGCGGGTGCGGGACGGCTGATTGCTGTGGACGTCAGCGATCACGCCCTGGAAACCGCCCGCCAGTTGGGAGCGACCCATACCCTGAATCCGAAGCATGGCGATGTGAAATCCGCGCTGTATGAGATTCTTCCCCGTGGGCCCGACCTGGTTCTGGAAGCCGCGGGACCTATTGAAGCCGTCAATCTGATGGTCAGCCTTTTGCGCCGCGGCACACGCTGGAACATTTTCGGAATTACCACTCACGAAAAGTTCACTTTAGACGGTGGCCTTATGCATTTTCTGGAGGCGCGGATGGACTCCAGCTTTTCCACGAATCCGCTGGCGATGGAGAATGCCATCCGATTGATCGAGCGTGGAGTGGTGAATCCCGAGAAGGTCATCTCCCACCGCTTCCCCTTGGCCGAAATTGCCAAGGCCATCGAAGTGATGGGGACTCCCGGCCGGAACAAGGTCGTGATCAATCCGTAAAAGGAACATGACGTATGGGCACAGCGTCGATCGAAAAGAAAGAGTTCCCCATGTCGATCGGAGGCGAGTGGGTGCGCACGTCCTCGCGACGCACCATCACTCTGCCTTATGACGGGACGCCGGTAGGGGAAGTTTATGACGCGGACGCGGCGATGGCGGAACGTGCAGTTTCCGCAGCGCAAGTGGGGGCGGCGGCCGTATCGCATCTCACCCAGTACGAACGCGCCGAATTGCTCGACCGCATGCGGCAGTTGCTGCAACGTGATGCGGGCGAGTTTGCCCTCCTGATCTCCTGCGAATGCGGCAAGCCCATTCGCGAGGCGCGGATGGAGGTGGACCGCTCCGTGCAAACGTTGATCGCGTCCGCCAGTGCCGCCCGCAATCTGCGGGGCGACGTGATCCCCATGGAGGCCGCCCCCATAGGCAAGGGGCGGTGGGCCATGACGGTGCGAGAGCCGCTGGGAGTCATCGGCGCCATCACCCCGTTCAATTTTCCCCTGAATCTTGCCATGCACAAGATCGGTCCGGCATTGGCGGCGGGCAACAGTGTGGTGCACAAGCCCGCGGGAAACACTCCTCTCAGCGCATTGCGGCTGGCGCGGTTGATTCAGGAAGTGGGTGCTCCCCCCGGCGCTTACAACGTGGTGACGGGGCCGGGAGGAACGTTGGGGCCGCTGCTGATCAACGATCCGCGTATCGCCATGATCACATTTACGGGCAGCGTTCCCGTGGGTGAACAGATTCGCGCGCAGGTCGGGCTCCGCCGCGCCACGCTGGAATTGGGCTCGAATTCTTCCGTTATACTCGAACCGGATTGCGACCTCGACATGCTGATCCCGCGATGCGTTACCGGGAACTTTGCGCACTCCGGACAGGTTTGCATTTCCGTGCAGAACATCTACGTTCAGGAGTCCATCCAAAAGGAATTTGTCGATCGATTTGTCGCCGCCACCCAGAAGCTTAAGATTGGGAATCCCCTCGATGACAGCACAGAAATCTCATCACTTATCAATGAGCGCGAGGCTGAGCGTGTGGAGCAGTGGATCGGGCGGGCACGCTCGTCCGGAGCCAAACTCATCGCCGGGGGCAAACGGCAGAACGCTACGATCGAGCCGGCGATTCTTACCGATGTCGCGCCTGACATGGAGCTTTGTTGTAAGGAAGCGTTCGGACCTGTGGTGGCGATTCATAGTTATGGAAAGCTCGATGAGGCTGTCAATGCTGTGAATGCCAGTGAATATGGATTGCAGGCCGGACTGTGTACCCGGGACATTGCCAAGGCGTTTACAGTTGCCCGCCAGTTGCGCGTGGGCGGCGTAATTATCAACGATGTGCCTGCCTATCGCGCCGACCACATGCCTTACGGTGGCGTTAAGAAGAGCGGCGTTGGACGCGAAGGCCCGGAATTTGCCGTGGAAGAGATGACGGAATTGAAGTTAATTTGCTGGCGTTGAAGAGCGGTTCCACAATCTTCCAAGGTGTAGCGTCGAGGACCGGGGGTCCTGTGGTAGACTTTTGCGATGATCAGCGGCGCCCACTTTCTTATTTACAGCAAGGATGCGGAAGCGGATCGGAATTTGAGCGTTGGTACCCGCTGCTCTGTTCTATGCCCTTGAAGATTTCGAATCTGAAATGAGTTAAATGATCATGTCATCACCCATTGCGTTAGTCACCGGCGCGTCGCGGGGAATCGGAAGAGGGATTGCCCTTGCCCTTGCCCGCGCCGGCCACAGCGTCGCCATCAATTACGCTTCGAACCGCGATGCCGCGGAGGAATGCCAACATTTGTGCCAGGCAGCCGCGCCGCCCGGTTCCAGTGCCACCTTTGGTATATTCCCCGGGGATATTTCCACTACAAGCGGCCGCGAACAACTCCTGAATTCGGTGATTGAGCGATTCAGATGGATTGACTTGCTGGTGAACAATGCCGGCGTTGCGCCGTCGGAACGTAAGGATCTGCTGGAAGCCAGCGAAGAAAGTTTTGACCGCTTGATCCGAATTAACCTGCGGGGGCCCTATTTCCTGACGCAGGCAGTGGCAAACTTCTGGCTTTCGGGACTGGCGGCACATGCGTCGCGCCCAAGGCCCAAGATCATCACCATTTCGTCGATGTCGGCTTACACCGCAAGCATCAATCGGGGCGACTACTGTGTAAGCAAAGCAGGGCTCTCCATGATGACGCTGCTGTTTGCGACGCGTCTGGCGGGGGAGGGAATTGGTGTTTTTGAAATTCGTCCCGGTATCGTAGCCACCGACATGACCGGCCCGGTGAAAGAAAAATACGACCGCCTGATTGCTGACGGCCTGACGCCCATCCCGCGATGGGGAGTGCCGGAAGACGTCGGCCGCGCCGTCGTGGCCATCGCGCAGGACCTGTTCCCCTATTCGACCGGCGAGGTCATCAACATTGATGGCGGATTCCATATCCGGAGGCTATAGGCATCCAAAGCTAAAGGGAAGAGCACCATTGGCCGGGGCGCAACTTCGGACTTTCAACTGTAGACTCTTAACTATGGACTTTCCATCATGATTCGCATTGACACAGAATTGACGCCGGAGAAGTTGCTACCCCGGATTGATCGCCTCTTTGATCTTTCGGCGGGTAAAATTCGCGGCATCGCGGCTGCCTTTGAGTCTGCTCAAGGTTCGCCGGTATTGACCGTTCAGGGTTCCTACGTCGGACGCGATTGGACGGAGTGGACGGAGGGCTTCCATTACGGGTCGGCAATTTTGCAATACGATGCCACCGGGGATGAGTGGTTTCTGGATTGGGGCCGGCAAAAAACCGTGGAACGGATGGCGGCCCATGTCACCCACACTGGCGTACACGACCACGGGTTCAACAACGTCAGCACCTATGGAAACCTGCTGCGACTGGCCACCGAGGGCAGGATTGAATCGAGCGAATTTGAAACCCATTTCTATGCTCTGGCGCTGAAGGCGAGCGGCGCCGTCCAAGCTGCGCGCTGGTCACTGACGCATGATGGGCGTGGCTATATTTACTCATTCAATGGGGCGCACTCACTTTTCGCGGACACCATCCGCTCCTTGCGGTCGCTTGCCATCTCCCACCGGCTGGGGCACTCGCTGAAGGGTGAGAATGACCGGCGCATCTCGCTGCTTGATCGGCTGGTGCAACACGCAGCGGTGACGGCGGAATTTGCGGTTTATTACGGAGAAGGGCGCGATGCCTACGATGTGCGCGGGCGCGTGGCCCACGAATCGATTTTCAATCCGGCGGATGGCGCCTTCCGCTGCCCCTCCACTCAACAAGGTTAT
>JARLGN010000569.1 GCA_031292775.1 Acidobacteriota bacterium
CGCCACCTCACCCGCTCTTTGATTGAACCTCTTGGCCCACTCGCTCGGTGTTTCCATCCTTCACTCTTTCTCGTTCCAACCTGCGTGCTCTTTCCAGTCTAACACCTTGCGGTAACCTTCGCTGCGATGGAGTTGATTCCAGGTTCGCAAATTCCCTTCCCCGCGGTTGCCTCCCTGCGATTGGTAATACCATCCGGCCTCTTGCGCCAGCGCCGCAGCCTCACCGGAAATGTAGAACTCATGGTCCTCATAGTGGTAGGGAGTGGCGGGATGGCCCGCAGGATCGAAGATGCGGTCCACACGCACTTCCATGTCGGGGGAGATGGCACTTACACGCACCAACTCCTGGAGGGCTTTAACCACAAAGTAGTTGTTCACGATGTGATCGATGTGGCCTTCCGCCGGGGGATGAACAGTGAAAATGACCTCAGGCTGGAATTTCTTGATGATCTCCTCTGTCGCGTCCACCACGGCCTCGCGCGAATAAGGCAGGTTCGTCTGGAAGAGGCCATCATACGGGGCGTGATCCGTGGCGAGAAGCACGGCAAGGTAGGGATCGCTTGAGTGCAGGTGGTTGTACCAGATTTTGCCTGTGCCGCCGTCGGGCAAACCCAGGAAGAGAATGTTCTCCGGGGGCACACCCAGATGACCCATCGCCGCGCGCGCTTCCTGCATGCGAACGGCGCCGAAGGCCAGCGCGTCAGCCGGTCCACAAGTATGCTGAAAGTAGCGGTCGCAGGCGCCGGCATCGCCGCTGGTGAAATAGACCATATGAAACGGAACTTGATTTTCAACCAGGGAGCGGATGAAACCCATTTGGGTTCCATCATCGTCCTCATGCGCGCAGAACAGCAGCACGGACTGGGGGAGAGGATTAACGCCGAGTTCCAGTATGTTCGACGCAAGCAAGTGACCCGAGCTGTCCACTATTTCCGCCCCGGCTTGAAAGAGTCCATTCTTGCCCACCGGAAGAGGGAACTTCACTTCCTGCGTCAGTTTGGCGCCGTGGGGGGGCAAGTCCACTCCGTCCGCGACAACCTGATGCGCCACCTCGATTCCGCCCGGACCCAGCAGTCGAGCCCGCACCATGACTTGGCGCCACGCGGCTTCCGTGGGGTTGACCAGAGCGAACTTCACCATCGCTTCGCCGCCAGTGGGGAACTGCGTGTGGTGCGTGTCAAACTGAATCGCGCCCGAGTCAAAAGGCTCAGGGTGAAAATTCCGGTAGCTTGTGGTGTTGACCGTGTCCAGGCTGGGGTAGACGTATTGCAAAGGGTAAGGCCGGGGCGTGACCACTCCCGGAGGATTGACAAATACCAGAGGTGTGAGGGCAATGGCCAGGACGTTTTTGCGCTCGTGGTCCCAAACCACGGCAGCATATTGCTTGATAGTTGGCTGATCAACATTCCTGGCTACTGCGCAGGCGGAGGCGCTGAAACTGGTTCGCTGATGCGGCAGGAGGTTGAATTCACTTTCCAATGTGGTGATGTCAGTGCCGACCTTTTGGGTCTGCTGGGCAATCCAAGGCCAGTAACGCTCGGAGAACTCAAGGCGGAGTCCCCGGAGAGATTGGTCGCTGTAGTTCTCAAATTTCAGAGTGCAAGGTATTACATCCCCCGGGGTGAAGTTGGACTTGCCGACCTCTGCGGAAATAATTTGAACCACCTGACGATGGATCACAAAGGAACAGATGCGGGAGATATCCTGAATAACCTGTTTCGATTTGGGATCTTCCACACGCAAGTCAATGTCGTATCTTCCCGCGCGAGCATTGAGCGGCACCTTCCATAGCGACCGGTAGCTGGCGGAAGGCGGTAAGGCGGGTAGCATCTTTCCCCCAAGTAGCAACCGGTCTGCCAGCGGTTTGATTTCCCCCTGATACCGCACGCTGAAGAGATAGCTATCCCCGGCGTGAACTGCCGGCTGCGAAGGGGAAATGACTCTCAGCCAAACTTCGTCCCCAACGTTGTAAGTAATCTGGTCAGTAACAGCCTGGAGTGACGGCTGCGGGCGCGCGTTCAACCTCAAGCTGGGCGGCCAGCCGAACAAGATCAATGCCAGCAAAGCTGCCGCCCGCCACGGCGCGTTCCCCGGAGTCACGAATCTACCCATATTTCGCATTCAAGATGCCTCTCAAGATCAATCCACCCCTGAAAGTGGTGTGGGGGAATTATAGTTTTTGGGCGAAAGCGCGTCCAGATGTGTGCGGTCCTAATTTGTTGGCCCATTTGTACGCACATATTGAGATTTCAAAAGGCAGCGCTTTGTGGGTAGCGGAAAAACTACTTTTAAGTGCTGCGCGACGCGCCTTGGAATTCAGACCTAATGTGACTTGGATCGGGATTCAATCTTGATTGGTACAGCCAGCGAGAAAGGCGGCGTCGAGCCGCCGCAGTCCAAGGCGCGTCGCGCAGTGAATACCCAGAATCGGGTCAGGCCCTTCGGGGTTGAGAGGTTGGATCGACACCATCCCCCAAGGGGCGGGAACAAGGTTCAGCCCACATAACAGGCTGCGCCAGTTTTACTGCCGGCAGTCATTTCGGTAGTATCTGTGACAGTTTGACCACCCCTTCCACTCTGGCGTTGACATCATCGGCAATTCGGCTTTCAATGGTGGCCAGCCGGACGCCGCATTGGATTCAGAACCTGGGCTTATCCAGCGGCAAAATAGCTCCGGTTATACCCCTGGCGAGAGGAATCACTGTGCACCCACTGGACACAATCCTGAAACCGCAATCCATTGCCGTGGTGGGCGCATCCCGCCACGAGGGATCCATCGGCCGCGAAATACTGCACCAGCTCATCGAGTTTGATTTCCACGGCAAACTCTTTCCGGTGAACTCGAAGGCAGATTTTATCCACTCCATCAAGGCCTTTCCCAGCGTGGCTTCAATTCCCGACCCGGTGGACCTGGCCATCATAGTGGTGCCGCGCGGCGAGGTGCTGAGCGCCATCGATGATTGTGGGAAGAAAGGCGTAACGGGCCTGGTGGTGATTACTGCGGGCTTTTCCGAGACCGGCGAAGAAGGCAAGGAGTTCGAATCGCAGTTGGCGGAACGCGTCCGGCAATATGGCATGCGGATGATTGGGCCGAATTGCATGGGGGTCATCAACACCGACCCGGCGGTCCGCATGGACGCCACCTTTGCCCCCACCCTGCCCCTGGCGGGACGGATTGCTTTCATGTCGCAGAGTGGCGCGCTGGGTGTGGCCATCCTGAACATCGCGCGGCAGCTCGGCATCGGGTTTTCCTATTTCGTGAGCCTGGGCAATAAGACCAACGTTTCCGGAAACGATCTATTGCAGTATTGGGAGGACGATCCCCAAACCGATCTGATCCTGATGTACCTGGAATCGTTCGGGAATGCCAAGAAATTCATGCAAATTTGCCGGAGGATTTCCAAGCGCAAGCCCCTGTTGGTGGTAAAAGGTGGCCGCACGGAAGCGGGAGTACGTGCCGCCACATCTCATACCGGAGCGCTGGCCGCACGCCAGGGACTCGACGTTGCCACTGGCGCCTTGCTGGAACAGTGCGGAGTGGTCCGCGTCAACACGGTGGAAGAGTTGTTCGACCTGGCAATGGCTTTCTCCAAGAATCCCCTGCCAAGGGGCAACCGCCTGGGAATTCTTACCAATGCCGGCGGACCCGCTATCATGGCTACCGACGCGGCCACCGCACTCGGTCTGAGCATGGCAACATTTTCCGAACGAACGTGCCACGAACTTCGCCGCTTACTGCCACCCGAAGCGAGCATCCAAAATCCCGTCGATATGACTCCACAATCGGATCGCAGCAAGTACGATGCCTGCGCGCAGATTCTACTGGAAGATGATGGCATCGACATGCTGCTGGTGGTTTTTGTTCCCCCCATGATGATCAACGCCATGGACATCATTCGCGGCCTGGAGCAGTTGCGCCACAAGTATCTGAAGCCCGTGGTGGGAGTCATCATGGCGACAGAAGAATTCTTTGTGGAGCTGAATCGCGATCATCCCAACCATATGGCGTTGTATATTTTCCCGGAATCGGCGGTGAACGCCCTCGCGGCCCTCAATCACTATCGCGAATGGCGCGAAAAGCCTCTGGGTGAATGCAAACGTTTCGAAGTTCGTAAAGGCGCGGCAGACGAGATAATTCAAGAGGCGCAGCAACAAGGGCGGTCGGAACTATCCGGAGAGGAAAGCCTGCGCTTGATTGGTTGTTATGGAATTCCGGTGGCGGAGTCCATTCCGGCTGCGAATCCGGAAGAGCTCAAGCGAGTGGCCAGGGATCTTCGTTTCCCGGTCGTCCTCAAAGCGGTAGCGCCCGACCTGATCCATAAGATGGATATCGGCGGCGTGATTACCGATCTCCGCAGCCCGGAGGAATTAGTGGCAGCCGCAGAGAAAATGACGGAGTCGGTCATCCGTCATCGAGGGGGCACAGCGGCGGCAGGCAACCTGGGGTTCCTGATGCAGGAATATGTGCGCGGCGGCCGCGAAGTGATCGTGGGTATGAGCCATGACCCTAAGTTTGGCCCGCTGGTGATGTTCGGGTTGGGAGGAATATACGTGGAGACAGTAAAGGACGTGGTTTTCCGCGTGCCGCCCCTCACGGACCTGGAAGCGCATGACATGATTCGGCACATTCGCGGCTATGGCCTGCTGCGCGGCGTGCGCGGAGACGCCCCGGTGGATTTTGACGCGCTGGCGGAGATCCTGCAGCGTTTTTCGCAGCTCGCCGAGGACATGCCGGAAATCGCGGAGATTGAAATCAACCCTCTGCTGGTATTCCCCCACGCAGCGGACTTCCGCGCCGTCGATGCGCGCGTACGCCTGGTCGGGGACCGGAAAGAGCGGGCTTGACGGGAAATCCAAATTAGCTCCGCCCCGGAATCGCGGCCCCGGCAAGGGCTTCAATTTGTTAGAATAGCCCGCAGTAAATCAATATGAGCTGGAGGAATATAAGTATGGCAAGTCGACGTGCATTTATACAAAGAGCTCTGGGTGGTTCCGCTGCATTGGCGGCATACGGACTATTCCCTGCCAGCCGCGTGCTGGGAGCCAATGACCGCATTCGTATTGGACTGATCGGAGCGGGCAGTCGCGGCACGCAAATTTTTAAGGCGGCAATGAAGTGCCCTAACGTTGAGGGCGTGGCCGTGGCCGACGTTTACACGCGCCAACTAGATGCCATGAAAACGATTGTGCCCGGGATCAAGACCTACCAGGATTTTCGCAGACTGCTCGATGACAAGAGTGTGGATGCGGTACTGATTGCCACGCCTCAGCACCTGCACGCGCTGAATTTCATTCCTGCCATTCAAGCGGGCAAAGACATCTACCAGGAAAAGACCATGGCGTTCAATGCCAACCACGCCAAACGGATGCGCAAAGCGCTGCAGGGATCCGGCCGGGTTGTACAGGTCGGCATCCAATCCACCAGTTCACCCGCCATCGGCCAAGTGCGTGAATATCTGAAGCCTGAGAACATCGGCCAGATTACGCAATTGCACGGGTTCCACTATCGCAACGCTCCCTACGGCGGCTGGAAGCGCAACGTTCCCTCCGACTGCACTCTTCAGAATGTGGACTGGAAGGCATTTGAGGGCGAGGCCAAAGAGCATCCTTTTGACCCCAATCGCCTGATCAACTGGCGCTTCTTCTGGGATTACTCTGGTGGAAACGTCTATGAGAACATGACGCACCAGGTCGGTTTCTGGTACAAGCTGCTCGACCTGAAAATTCCCCAGAAAGTTACGATGACAGGAGCCAACTACATTTCGCCGGAAATGGAGGTGCCCGACACCATGGACGTCAGCATGATTCAACGGGAAAAAATCATGTTTACGTGGAATTCCATGTTCGGCAATAACATCATGGGCGCAGGCTATGACGAGGTGCTTGGCAACAAAGGGACGATTCTGCGCGACGAGAACTTTACTTTTCGCTTTGTGCCCCAGGAAAAGAAGAGTGTGCCCCCTAATTTGGGCGAAGCGCCCGGCAAGCCTCCTGACATCATCGGCTATAACGAGATCAGCTTGATGCACATGCAGAATTTTTTCGACTGCGTGCGCAGCCGCAAAGAAACCAACTGCCCGCTTGATCTGGGGTTCCGCGCCGCCGTCGCCTGCCGCATGGCCGTGGATTCTTACCGACAGGGCCGAACCGTAGGTTGGGACGAGCAAAAGGAAGAGATTGTGTAACAGCGTTGGGCGTAGCGCGGACC
>JARLGN010000570.1 GCA_031292775.1 Acidobacteriota bacterium
AAGTCTTCACCACGCCGCGCGGCTACAGCGACCATACGCAACACCTGGCCAATTTCTTCCAGGCGATGCGCACGCGCCAGCACGTGGTGGAAGACGAGGTGTTTGGCAACCACACCGCGCTTGGCTGCCACATGTCGAACCTATCGTACTTCAATCGCACCGCGGTGGTGTGGGACGACGCGACACAGCAGATCAAGAACGCATAAGTGAGCATGCCGTTGCGCGAAGCGCCTTGGAGTGCGGTCGCAGCAGCTACCGCCTTCCGCATGCGGTTCATACGGCAACGGCGCGCGGGACGGATGGGAAAGGCGGTAGCTTCGCGGCCGCACTCCAAGGTGGGTTAGCCCGCGCTTGGATTCACGACCAGGGTTTTCGGTAAGAACACTTTAGGAGGTTTGCCTTTATGGACGACCATCAGATGAATCGCCGGGAATTTATGGGCGCCAGCACTGCGGCCCTGGGTGCAGCGTCGAAGATCAACTTGCTTTCGCCCCGTCCCCTCCAGGCTGCTCCACGCGGCGTGCCGGCTGGTGACAAGGTGCGTTTTGCTTCCATCGGCACGGGGGTGGAAGGCTGCACCATCATGAAGGCGGCCCTCCGTTGCCCGGGCACGGAGATCGTTGCCGCCTGCGACCTTTACGACGGCCGTCTGACGGCCGCCCGGGAATATGCGGGGAAGCCGATCTTCACCACCAAGGACTACCGCGCCATTTTGGATCGCAATGATGTGGATGCCGTGCTGATTGCCACCCCGGACCACTGGCACGCCCGGATTACCCAGGACGCTTGCGCGGCAGGCAAGGATGTCTACTGCGAAAAGCCCATGTCGCATACGGTGGAAGAGGCTTTCGCGATGGTCGATGCCATGCAGAACCACAAGCGCATTGTGCAGGTGGGCAGCCAGTGCCGCAGTTCGATTGTTTATGCCAAGGCCCGTGAGATTTTCGCCAGCGGCGCGCTGGGTCAAGTGACCGCGGTTGAGGCCTGCCTCGATCGCAATGATGCCAGCGGCGCGTGGGTCTATCCCATTCCGCCGGACGCCAGCGAGCAGACCATCGATTGGAACCAGTTTCTGGGTGATGCCCCCAAGCGCTCCTATGATCCCGTCCGTTTCTTCCGCTGGCGCTGCTTCCGCGATTACGGTGAGGGTTTGCCCGGCGACCTCTACGTGCACATGCTGACGGGAATCCACTACGTTGCCGGAATCACTGCGCCGCCGTTGCGCGCCGCGAGCATGGGTGGTATTTTCCGCTGGACCGAAAACCGTGAGGCGCCCGACCTGATCTGGACATTGTTTGAATACCCCAACTTCCGCCTCTCCCTGCGCTGCAACCTGAATAACGAATCCCCGGCGGTGTCGCGTTACTTCGGTACGAAGGGGACCATGGAAATCAAGAACGATGTCCTTACTGTTACGCCGCAAGACACCGCACCAAAACCGGAAGGCTATTCCATTCAGGGCTGGCCGCTGAAGCTGAGGACGGAATACCTGCAGGAGTGGCGCAAGGATCACCCTGAGCCTTTGCCGGGCCAATATACCCTGATCCCATCGGCGGAAAGCTTTGAGGCTCCACCCCATTACGACTATCAGATCGACCACATGAATAACTTCATGGAGTCGGTGCGAACCCGGCAGCCTTCCGTGGAGGATGCGATTTACGGGAAAAACACCGCAATCGCCGCCCACATGGCGAATTACTCCTACTTCAACAAGTGCCTGGCTATGTGGAATGAGGGCGAACGCAAGATTCAGACAGCGTAAAAGGAAGGAAAAAGAAAAGCCCCCCGATCAGGCAAAATCGAGGGGCTAGGAGGCAAGAAGAGGAGATGCCCTGTCCCGCACCGGCCCGCGTCGCGACGCCCTGGGGGCAAGGTCATCTCGACGCGGATCCGATGCTCCAGCGGGACTATGGTTATGTTCAACCCTGAGGCCGGGAGCTGTCCAATCGATTCTCTTTATAGCTGCAATCAAGGATTTGTCCGGCATTATGTCTGCTTTGATTGCAAGGCCTTGTATATCATAATGTGATATGATCACGAGCAGATTGGCTCCCTTTGATGGCTTGAGGTGGATTTCCGGATTCCCGATGGAGTTGAAGCAGTTTGAGGGGGCGCGCACGCACAGGCGGCGCCGACGGTGACCTCTACAATGAGCGAAGAACTGCCAGCCGAACATTTGCTGGCGCGGGTTGCGCGGCAGGACGTGGCCGCGATGAGCGAACTCTATGACCGGTACGCCCCGCGAGTCTACGGGCTGATGGCGCGCATCTTTTCCTCCCGCGACACCGCGGAGGAAGTTCTGCGGGAAGTCTTCGCGCGCCTCTGGAGTGAAAGCCCGACCTTAAGCCGGGAAGGTGGAAGCGTGGCGGCGTGGCTGGTATTTACCGCGCGTGGGTTGGCGATGGATCGGCTTCGGGCCGAGCGCAGGAATGCGCTGAAGGCCGCCGTGCAAGGCGGTTCCACCGCCAAAGCAGCAAAAGCATCGACCCCCGGCCCGCGCAAATCCAAGGCCACAGCCGTGGCGCCATCCCCGGCAAAGTCGCTCAGCGCTAAATCGGAGGGCGGCAAGTCCCGTCCTGCCGCCGGAGCCGGTGTTGCGCCGCCGGATATCGTTCCCTCAGCCTGGCTGCCCCTGCCGAAGGAAATTGCATTAATTGATAGCCGCCTGGTGCTTCTCTACAAGGTGATCGACCAGTTGCCCGAGCCGCAACGGCAGGCCTTGGAACTCGCTGTATTCGGGGGGCTGAGTGAATCTGAAATTGCTGCTGAGGTGGGTGAGCCCCTCGGCAAAGTGCAAAGATCTTTGCGAGCCGCGGTGACGTTTGTAAAGCATCGGCGAAGAGCGGTGTGTGGAACATGGGCTGCCAACATTTAGAAGAACTTTACGAGTTGTGGTTGCTGGGCGCGCTCTCGGAACAGGGCTCCCTGGATCTTCGCGACCACTTGGGGCGCGGTTGCCCGCAATGCCTGGCGCGCGTTCGCGAAGCGGCGGAAACGGTCTATCTCCTGGGCCTCGCTCCCAAGCCCGTTCGTCCCCATCCACGCGTGAAAGCGGAATTGCTTCGCCACATTTCCCGGAAAACCACACCCAACAGGTGAGTATTGGAATCATCGACGAACAACCCCGGTCTGCGGCGGGAACTGGGATTGGTGCAGGCCACTGCGCTTGCCATTACCGACATGGTGGGCATTGGCCCGTACATCACCATTCCCCTTTTCCTTGCCACCATGGGCGGTCCACAGGCAATGCTGGGATGGCTGGTGGGCGCGGTGCTGGCCTTCTGCGATGGCTTGGTTTGGGCGGAACTCGGCGCGGCGTTGCCCACTGCCGGCGGCAGTTATAACTACCTGCGGGAAGCTTATGGTCCGCACCGGATGGGGCGTTGGCTCTCCTTCCTGATGGTTTGGCAGATCATTTTTTCCGCCCCGCTTTCCATAGCGAGCGGCAGCATCGGCTTCGCCAATTACCTTCACTTCCTGGCGCCGCGGCTTAGTTCGCTGGAAATCCGCCTGGTGGCTGCGGCCTTTCCCCTGCTTCTTGTGGCGCTGCTTTATCGCAACATTCGGGCCATCGGCAATCTCTCCGTGGTGCTTGTTACTGGCGTGATGCTGGGGTGCCTGTGGATTTCCATTTCCGGCATTCCTCACTTGAGCGCCACGCGCCTGTTTGATTTTCCTCCCGGCGCTTTTCACCTCAACATGATCTTCTGGGTGGGACTGGGTCACGCCACGCTTTACGCCCTTTATGACTACTTTGGCTATTACAACGTCTGTTATCTTGCGGGAGAGATTCGCAACCCGGGCCGCGTGATACCGCGCGCCATCATGTTTTCCATCATCTGCGTTGCAGTTTTGTACATCATGATGACGGCGGCGTTCCTGAGCGTCGTTCCCTGGCGCGAGGCCATTCATAGTGAGCATATTGCCTCCGTGTACATCGAACTCCTGTTTGGATCCACAGCGGGGAAGCTCATGACGTTGCTTTTGTTGTGGATCGCCTTCTCCTCGGTTTTCTCCCTGCTCTTAGGTTATTCCCGAATTCCTTACGCCGCCGCCGTCGATGGCAATTTCTTTTCTGCCTTCGGCCGCCTGCATCCGAAGGGAAATTTCCCGTACGTCTCCCTGATTACGCTGGGCCTGGTCGCATCCTTGTTCAGCCTGGGCCGCCTGAATGAAGTTATTGGCGGCTTGATTGCCACCCGCGTGCTCATCCAATACCTTCCCCAGACCATAGGTTTCTTCCTGCTGCGTTTCCGCTCACCGGATCTGCCGCGGCCCTTCAAAATGTGGTTCTACCCAGTTCCGGGAATCATCTCGCTATGCGGATGGGTTTATGTGCTGTTGACTGCAGCCGGGCGCTCATTGGTGTTCGCATTTGCTGTCTTCGCGGTGGGAACCGCAGCGTATATGGCGCGCGCGAAGGTACGGAGGGAATGGCCGTTCCAAGGGGCAGTGGGTGGCAGGTCGTAGCCCTACACCCATGAAGTTACGCATGGTACAATGAAAAGTCTATGAAGCTGGAAGATTATAAGACCGTTTTATACCGTCAAGAGGATGGATCCTGGGTGGCCGAAATTCCCTCGATCTCAGGGTGCTATGCCCTTATGCCTTCTCGTGAAGAAGCCCTCGCAGAACTCAGTTGCGTCTTCGAGATGATTGCTGAGGAGTATCGCGAGCGGAGGATTTCCCTCCCATCCGACACCACGGAAATTATGCATGCCTAGCGCCACAGCCCGCGACCTCCAAAGAGTGGCGAGGCAGTTGGGATTTTCGCAGACCCGCCAAACCGGCAGCCACGAGCGATGGAATCATCCGGACGGCCGCACCGTTACGATTCCTCTTCACGGTGGGCGTGAAATCGGCCCACCACTATTTTTCAAAATTCTGCGCCAACTCGGTGTGACGCTCGAAGTATTCCAGCATCTGCGATAGAAGCGCGCCAATCAGACTCTCGCTGTATGCCGTCTACCGTCTGATGTCTACTCTATTGTCTACTCCGTCCCCTTCCGCACTAACAGGAACATTCCTTCATTATGAACAATCTGGATGTCCTCACCATCGGCCTTCGGAGAGAATCCGGCCCGGTAGCCCTCCATCGAATCTTCCAGGAGCCTGCGCGTTTCGATGTACTTCTTGGTTCCGGGTGCGTGGCCGCCGCGCAGCATCCAATTGTTGAAGGAGCGTTGCCTCCGGCGCAGCGACTGTCGCAGGATCTCCAGCCCTCCCTCGTCAAACAACTTTAAGAAATCGGTCAGGCGCAGGGTGAGTGTATGCGACGGGTCGCGGAGTACCTCAATGCGATTGTAGATTTCGAATTTCGACTCACTCTCCGGTGCGAGGTGATCGATAATCAGCAGCCGCCCTTCGGGCTTGGTGACATGGATCATCTCCGCCAGCACAAGCTGCGGCTTGGGCATATGATGGAACGAGCACTGGTATGACACCAGGTCGAATGTTCCGGCGGGGAAGGGAAGTTGCTCGGCATCGCCCTGTACGAAAGCGGCGTTTACAATCTGCTTTTCGGCTTGAAAAGCGCGCGCCCGCCGCAGCATTTCGGGAGTCAGGTCAACCCCTCGAACAAACTGCACTCGCGGCGGACGGTAGACGGTAGAGGGAATACGGAGAACTGCGAATCGGCGACTTTCCCTTGCGGGCTAATGTGCCGTCCCAGCCAGTTCTCCAAGCGGGCGACGAAGGGACCTTGGGTTGTAGGGGCACCGGGCAAGGAACTAATCGCACGCGCCATTCATAATCGCAGTCCAGGGCGACAGCCGGCAACTGATGTTGTTTCCCTGCGATGTTGAACCCCCTGAGGATGATGCCGCGGTGGGGAGCACCCGCGAACTCCACGGCGATCTGACATGGATTTGCTCACGGTACGCCCCACTTGCGCCGCACATTTCTGACGGAAGGCGAGCGCCAATGACGCATGGGCGCAGATGTGTCTATCCAGCCTGTTGACTGTCCTGAAGTGCTCTCAGAAACCCCAGTCAGAATCATTGAAGAGGGTAGCCAGCGAAGCGGAAAGAAATCCAGTGCCTGGCCAATGCCGTGGGAAGTGTGAACTGCGTCAGTGCAATGCGCCGATTGCTGCGGTGCCCAAAGTAGCATGGTGGTCGTGACATGGATTCCTTCGTCCACTTGCAACCTTGGACTGGCGACTTTCCTGAAGGCCTAATCGAGATGCTTTGTGTGGAGGAACTCGCGAACCACTTCGGCGAGGTCCCGATGTTCGCCGTCCACTGCATAGTTCAACCGCCTCATCTCTTCATCGGAGATCTTCCCACCGAGTTGATTGAGCACGTTCCGAACCGCCGGATGGCGTTTCAGCGTCTCACGTCGAACCATGGGCACCGCCTGGTAGGGCGGGAAGTAGTGCTTGTCGTCCTCCAGGATGGCCAGGTCGCGAGCGGCGATGAGGCCGTCGGTGGAGTTGCCCGCCACCAGGTCGACCTGCTTCTCCAGTAGTGCACGGTAAAGCAAGCCCAGGTCCATGATGCGCGGCGGCTGGCCAAACGTAAGGTGGTAAGCCCGCGCAAGCCCCGGATAGCCGTCGGGGCGCTCCATGAACTCGTACCCGAATCCGGGCCGCCACCCGGGGGCGTAGGGCGCGGCTTCCGAAAGCTTGTGAATATTCAGGCGGCGCGCGGTTTCGCCCCGGATTACGATGGCGAAAGTATTGTTGAAGCCGAGCGGATCCATAACATCCAGGTCAAAGCGCGAGGCGTACTCCCGTTTGACCTTGTCATATACACTGGCCGGGTCGCCTTCCACCGGCTGCTTCAAAATGGCGGTAAGCGCCGTGCCGGTGTACTCCACGTAGGCATCAATGCGCCCCGCGAGCAATGCCTGATGACAGATGTAGGTGCCGGCGAGATAAAACCTCCGTTCCACGTGCAATCCGGTCTTTGCTTCCAGGTGCTGAGCGAGCATCTCGCCCAGGATCACCTGTTCGGTGAAGTTCTTGGATCCGATTACGAGCGTCCGCTGCCTCTTTTGGCCGCAGGCCGGGGAACAAAGAATGATCAGCAGCAAGCCGAAGATAATCGTGAAAAGCCCGGCCGGGATGATGCGCGTGTTCATGCGGATACCCCATACTGCCCATTCCGGAATTCGTCACGCGTGGCGAAGAAAAGCACGGTAGCGCATACCTCAAAGACGGAGGGCTGCATTGCAATACCGTGTATTCTTGTTTTCTTGGCAAACGTCTTTGTGTCCATGTTGAGAGTGGAACTTAGAGAGCAGAAACCCCTCATCCGCTTCGTACCTCAGCACCTTCTCCCCTGGGAGAAGGTTGGTAATTAAACCGCCCTCTCCGAGGGGAGAGGGCGGCCGAGGGACGAGGTCGGGTGAGGGGTCTCTTCGTCCGCCCACGAAGATTTGATTGTGGCTCCGCCGCCCTGCGTTACATTTGTCTCTTTAGCGTCTCCGCCACGCGGTGATACCGATTCACTGCGCGTAGGTGAGTTTGCGTTCCACCAGTCCCAGAAGCAGGTCCAGCAGCAGCGCCAATAAAGCGGCGGGGATGGCGCCCGCGAGGATCACTCGGTTATCCACCATTGCCACGCCGCGAAAGATGAATTCGCCCAGTCCCCCGGCGCCGATCGCGGCGGCAATGGTTGCCACTCCCACGGTGATGACGGTGGCCACGCGCACACCCGCCAGGATGACCCCCATCGCAAGTGGCAGCTCAACCTGAAAAAGCACCTGCC
>JARLGN010000571.1 GCA_031292775.1 Acidobacteriota bacterium
CCCCCAAAGAGTCTTTCCCTTTCCATAGGAAATGTCGGGAGCATCGCAAACCATGCGCAGCGAGCGGCCGCCCTGGTGCGATTTATACATATCAAAAACGTGGAAAATGGGAGTGGGGGCAAAGCGGTCTTCCATGGCCAGAAAGAGCGTGTTGATGTTGTTTACCAATTGCGCATTGTTGCACATCGCCAGCTTGTCGGCGTGGCGATTGAAAACGTCGAGGGTAATGGCGCTCACCAGCGCGTCCCGCATGGAGGGAATGTAGCCGAAAAGGTACGCCGGCCCGAGCGCGGTGGTCTTGTGCCAGGCGCCCCATTCATCTACTACCAGCTTCACCTTGCGCTCCTTGTCGTAATCACCCATGGCCAGCCAGTGCTGGGTAATCAGCGAGTCCATCGCGTCAGCCTGCCAGAGCAACTGATACCAATCGTCGGCGGTAAATTTCAGCGAATCGCCATCGCCTGACGTCCCGCAGTAATAGTGCATGGAAAAGCCGTAGAGCCGCGAAAGCAGGCGCGGCCTTCTGGCCACCAGGCTTTCCAGGAAGCCGCGCGTCCACGAAATCTGGGGGTCGCGGTAATCAGCTCCGGGGCCGGCTCCGATGAAGCGCAGATCAAGGCCATAGGCGGGTACCCATGAGGTGAAACGGCGAAATTCCTCGGCGTATTCCTCCGGGTGGAAGTCGCCGCCGCAGCCCCAGGGTTCATTGCCCACACCCCAGTAGGTTACGTTGTACGGTTCGCGGCTGCCGTCTGCGGCACGCGTTTGGGCCAGAGTGGTGCTGCCGGCGGGCGAGTTGCAGTACTCCACCCACTCGTCGAAGTCACGTGGAGTCATGCTGCGGACGTTGGCAGCAACATAGGGCTGGGAGCCACACTGTTGGCAGAAGCGCATAAATTCCGCCGTGCCAAAAGTGTTGGGGTCATATTTCTGCGGACCGGCGGGAGCGTCGCACAGTTGCTTGGAGGCCACCCAGAAGTTGGTGCGCACCGGGCGCTGGCTCCGAGGGCCCACGCCGTCGCGCCAGTTGTAGCTGTCAGCAAAACAGCCCCCGGGCCAGCGAATCACCGGGGCATGCAGTTGCCGCATATGGTCCACCAGCGCTTTGCGGATGCCCCCCACGTTGGGAATCTTGGAGTCCTCGCCCACCCAGACGCCGTTGTAAATCACCGAGCCAATGTGTTCGGTAAAATGACCATGGAGTTCCGGCGCAATGTCGCCAAGGGACTCGCCCAGCAGAACTTCCACCAAACCGTCAGCCGCACGCGCGGAACGCGGCGCCAGTCCCGCCGCTGCAATCGCCAGTGTGGAGGATAAGAATTCCCGCCTTTTCATGATGACCAACCTCCCGGAATGTGTCGCGCTTTATTTGAGGCGATAGATTATCAGAACCGAGGCAATGGGGCGAGAATTACCGGTGTGCTTCCCGCGTGTCTCCCTGTGCATTTGCAGCCCTGCTTTCCTTCCTCAGAGCGGTTTGTTATATTCCACCTTCGCCGAAAGATTGCGCAAACTTGGTTCGCGCGGTATTAGAATGAACCGTGCAACACGGCGGAGCCGCGACCGACTATGCAGGGACCAGCGGCGGCGGTCCAAGGCCGAACGCTACTCGGTTCCAGAAACGCAGGGGCGGTGTTCGGGCCAACGCGTGCGCAAACAATGTTTGCCAAGAAAGCAAGGGTGGCTGTATTGCAATCCAGAGTTCCCGGGAGGTACTCATAAAATGGCACCAGCAAAAATTTATTCGAACTTTATTAACGGTGAGTGGCTAAGTTCCGCCAGCGGCAGGACATTTGAAAATGTAAATCCCGCCAACCGCAACGAACTGATTGGACTGTTTCAAAAATCCGACGCTCAGGATGTCGAAAATGCCGTCGCGGCGGCCAAACAAGCCTACAAATCGTGGAAGAACACACCACCTCCCAAGCGCGGAGAGATACTGTACCGGACCGCGCTGCTGCTCCAGGAGAATAAAGAGGAATTTGCCGAAGCCATGACTCGCGAGATGGGCAAAGTGCTTGAGGAAACGCGTGGCGATGTGCAGGAAGCCATCGACATGACGTTTTACATGGCGGGCGAGGGACGACGGCAGTTTGGCCAAACCACCACGTCCGAGCTTCCCAACAAATTCTGCATGACCGTGCGCAGCCCTATCGGCCTTTGTGGATTGATCACGCCGTGGAATTTCCCCATCGCCATTCCCTCCTGGAAGATTATGCCGGCGCTGATCTGCGGCAATACTGTGGTGCTGAAGCCTGCCACCGACACGCCGCTTTCCTCCTACAACCTGGTGAAGGTTTTGGAAGAGGCGGGCTTGCCGCGCGGTGTGGTGAATATGGTCACGGGCACCGGCGGCGATGTGGGCACCCCCTTGATTCTGCACAATGATGTGCGCGCGGTTTCCTTCACCGGCTCCTCGGAAATCGGCCGCAAGGTTTCACAGGCCTGCGCCGCCAGCTTCAAGCATTGTTGCCTGGAGATGGGCGGAAAGAACGTCATCATGGTTCTCGAAGACGCCAACCTGGACCTTGCTGTGGAAGGCGCTCTTTGGGGTGGCTTCGGAACCACCGGGCAGCGCTGCACCGCCACCAGTCGTGTCGTGGTGCACAAAAGCGTCTACAAGGATTTCATGGACCGTTTTGTGGCCCGCACCCGCGCCCTGAAGGTCGGCGACGGTCTCGATGCGGCAGTCCAGGTAGGGCCACTCATCAACGAAGCGCAGCGGCAGACCGTGGAAACATATGTCGAGGTGGGGAAGAATGAAGGCGCCAAACTGCTGTGCGGCGGCGAGCGGCTGACCGGTAAGGAATACGACAACGGTTGGTTCTACGCGCCCACGATTTTTGGCGATTGCGACCCCAATATGCGCATCGCCCAGGAAGAGATCTTCGGCCCCGTCGTTTCCGTCATCCCCTGCGACAGCCTTGGCCAGGCGATGGAAATTGGCAATGGCGTCGTGTACGGCCTTTCATCCTCAATTTACACGCGCAATGTGAACAACGCCTTCACCGCTATGCGGGAAATGGAAACCGGCCTCTTCTATGTGAACGCTCCCACCATCGGAGCGGAAACCCACTTGCCATTTGGCGGCACCAAACAGACCGGCAACGGCCACCGTGAAGCCTCAGTGGCCGCGCTTGATTTCTACTCCGAGTGGAAATCCATTTACGTGGATTACAGCGACAAGCTGCAACGCGCGCAGATTGATACATAGTCATAGGGAGATCTGGCGATCTAGAGAGCAGCCAATCACGACGGCGAGTTGGAACTAGGGGCTGGGCAGCGATGAAAACGCAGACCAAGGATTTCGTAGTGCGGATCATATTGACCCCAATTTTGATTCTCGGGTTCGTCCTAAATCGCGTTTACGACACATTTTTTGGTTGGTGGTTCGGTCCATTGGTCCAAAAACGCGAGAACCAAGCGCTCTGGGATGATGTACAGGCCAATCTCTATTTTCTGTACACAAAGGGACAACCGCTAAAGGAAAAGTGGCCTCGACCTTTACCCTTCGATTACGCTTCTGTCTACCTTACCTACGAAAACCTGCGGTTTTGCTTCACGCGGGGGCGAGGCGATTCAGCCGTATCTCTATCGCCCCGCCATGCCCCAAAAGACAGCCACCAGCTTGAAATGGTTATTGCCGCGCTCGATTGCAAGAACATCGCGCACGTTCCGGCCTGTAGGAACCTTGCTGAAGCGGCCGAGCTGATTCGTCCACACTTGGACGATATGAATCGAGCTTTTTCCGAGACCCAATATCCTAAATTCAGAAATTTGCCTTGATGGGGCAGGTGTGATGGCAAGGGCGAAGATCCGTGCAGTTATCTCCGCATTCAACACAATTCGGCGGTCGGGCTTCAAGCGACAAGCAGGCCGCGCACGCGGGATTGTTTGCGTAGTTGGGAGCGGGAGTGTGCCGGGAGTGTATAATACATGCCGGTGGCGCACATGATTAGCGAGAATAGGATTGCCGATCTCGGCGCGAGAATTGCGCGTGAATTTCAGCCGGACCGGATCATTCTCTTCGGCTCTTACGCTTATGGCGTACCGAGACCCGACTCCGACGTGGACCTCCTCGTTGTGCTGCCTTTTGAAGGTAAGGGATTTCGGAAATCCCTTGAAATCCTGAACCGAGTTGACCCTGATTTCCCGGTCGATCTTGTAGCCCGCCGCCCAGACGATACAGCCCGGCGGTACGAGGAGGGAGATCCCCTCATTCGCGAGGCTCTGGACCGTGGAAAGGTGCTCTATGAACACCACCGTTAAGGAGTGGGTGGCGAAGGCCGAAGCCGACTATTCCACCGCCATTCGAGAGAGCAAGGTAGCCGAAGCGCCCAATTTCGACGCGGTCTGTTTTCACGCCCAGCAGTGCGTAGAGAAGCTGATGAAGGCATTGCTCATTCACCTTGGCACTGTGCCCCCACGAACCCACGACCTTACAGAGTTGGACCGTCTTCTCGCGCCGGTATCCACGCAATGGTCATGGCCGGTGCAGGAACTACGTTTCTTGAGCCGTGCTTCCGTTAGCGTCCGATATCCGGGAGAGTCCGCGGATATTCAGGACGCAACCGAATCGCTCAACCTTGCTATCCGGCTCCGCGAAAGGTTGCACGCATTGTTAGGCTTCCCCACATAACAGTAAATAATATTGAAAGTTCCCCAAGTTGCCCGGCCCATATTCCTCACTGCGCGCCTGGACAGGCGAGGTTACACGGGTTGCGGAACAATGCGTTCACGGCTGTCATCCTGAGCAGCGGCGAAGGATCTGCGTGAGCACTTACTTAGATGCCGGGGCTTCTGATCCTTGGGACGGCGGCGTGGCTTGGGAAATCGGTGGGGAGGCGGGCGAAACCGTAAAAACGTTTTGAGTGGCGGAGGGTGCTCCGGCTATCGGGCCATGATCGAGTTCCGGCGCCAACGGGTGTGCGCCCAAACCGAGCTTCATGAGAGATTTGGCTTCCGGCATACCCGTGGCGGGAAATCCATGATCAATCTGATAGCGTTGCATGGCTTCATGCGTGTGCGAGTCCCACTGGCCGCTGGGCTCCCCCTGAAGGTACCCCTCGCGAATCAGCGCCTGCTGAATCTCCTGGGCGCGCTCCGGTTGCATGTGGATCCGCGCCAGGCGCTGCTGTCCGCTCAGCGTGTGGGGACGCGCGGGGGCTGCATGTTTATTATGCGCAGCCGTCGCTTTGTGCTGGGAGACGTAGGCGCTGGGATGATTGGGAGACCTTTGGGACGCGTATGCTTTGCCGGTGTGGGGAGGAGTCTTCCTCGCTGCAGCGTGCGCCGAGCCTGATGGGGAAGTTGACCTTCGGTGCGGGGCGCTATGTAACGCAGAGGCATGCGTCGCTGGCTTCTTCGCCACCGCGTGGTGGTACGTAAGAGCAGTGGTGGAATGCGACACCGGCTTTGGCGTGCTGCTCACCGTCGAGTTATTTGCGGCGAACAAGCCAACTGCCGCCAGGCATACTCCCGACAGTAGAACAAGAACGCGCTCGCCGGTTTTGTGACCAGGAAAACTCAAACCACTCCTTTCCACTCCAGGGTAGTCCTTCTCAAATCACGGCTGACTTGATTCACAACCCTACACATGCAGCACCGGACTTTATCCCGGCATCTGCCGTCCCAAAGGGCGGCGCTACTTTCTTCACTCTAGGGTAGACGGTCAGCAAGGAACAACGTTGTGAAACTGTGCGGACCGTTATGACGCGCCACCAATAATACTACGTCTGCGCCAGACTTCAACTGTCCTTGTAATTTATTATACTCCTCAACGGATGCGACAGTATGTCGATTAACGCTAAGGATAACGTCTCCGCGCTCAACTCCCAAGTCAGAAGCAAAACCACTCCCCCGCACGTCAATTACCAACACTCCCTGCCGGGCGCCAAGGTGGAGTTGACTGGAAATCTCCTGGGCCTGTTCCGGAGTCAGGTTCTTGAGTGACAATCCAAGGACGCCAGCCCCCTCCGGAGCCGCTTCAGGCTTCCCTTCTCCCCCTTCGCCAACTCGGCTCTCCCCAATGATCCTGTTACGGTCTGCAACTTCCACATTGGCAGTGGCGTGCTTGCCTTCGCGCAGGTACTCGACGCGCAATTTGCTGCCAATATCGGTTTCGGAAACAATGGCCACTAGTTCGTCGCCACCGTGCACGGCCTGTCCATTAACACTCAGAATGACGTCTCCCCGTTTCAGGCCGGAGTGGTCCGCAGGGCTGTCAGGCTGCACGCTGTCGACCACAATGCCATGGTCCGTGCCAAAACTGCGCAGCAACGCAGGGTTGGATTGCGCCTGAAATTGCACGCCGATGGCGCCACGCTTGACTCCGCCGCTGGTGACAATCGCGTTGTAAACCTTACGGGCGGTGTTGGAGGGTATCGCGAAACCTACTCCGTCATAACTGCCCCGGCGGGTGGCAATCGCAGTATTGATGCCAATTACCTGTCCCGCCAGATTGACGAGAGGTCCACCACTGTTGCCCGGATTAATGGCCGCATCGGTTTGCAGGAAGCGCTTAAACTGCCCCTCCGTTCCCCCTTCGATGTCGCGGCCCTTGGCGCTGACAATCCCCGCGGTTACCGTGGAATCAAGTCCAAACGGACTACCAACGGCCAGCACCCAGTCACCCACCCGCATGGAATCAGAGTCACCGAGATCAGCCGCATGGAGCGACTTCCCCGCGTCGATTTTTATGACGGCAAGGTCGGTCCACTTGTCAGAGCCGATTACCCGCGCTTTATACTTATTGTCATCACCATGCAAGGAAACGGTAATGCGATCGACAGGTTTACTTTCCCGTTCGTCGGAATTCTGTGTGATCACGTGGTAATTCGTGAGGATGAACCCATTGGAGTCAAGAATGACTCCCGAGCCCAGGCTTTGCTGGCGGAATTCGCCTTCATCCGGTCTGGTCCCTTCCCCTGGCCCCCCCTGAAAGAAATGGTCAAAAAAGTCGTCGAACGGTGAGTCGTTAGGTGCGTGCGGGTTCCGCCGCGTCGCGCGCACCGTGGTTTCCGTATTGATGTTCACCACGGCATCTTCAACCTTGTCGGCAATTTGGGAAAAAGAGTTGGACAATTCGACCGGCGAGGGCATGGGGAGCGGCTTGGCCTCTGCGCCAGAAAAACCTCTGGCCGCACGCACTCCGTGGGAGACCACGGTGCCAATCAGGATTCCGATTCCCAGGGTTACGGCAACCACCAGCGCCGGCAACGCCCGTCGACCGCTTGCACTCATCTTTAAGTCTCCATTAACCCTGGAATACCGTGACTGTCTGTCCCTTTAGAGTATACACCAGGATGCGGATTTAACCACTTTTGCTGGATCGGCCGCCCTCCCGCGGATAACCACCCCGTCGCCCAAGGCGCCACCCCTCCTGAATCAGGAGGGGAGCTATTAAAGAACTCCCCTCCTCAGACGATGAGGGGTGGCGCGCCGAGCGCCGGGGTGGTGCTGATGGGGAGTCGTTCTGACATAGCAGCATCCCGTTACCCCTCGACGGGAGCGGGAGGCGCTCCGCCCCATACTTCCGAGGCAACCATTCCTGCCAGGATCAGCGCGGAACCCAGCAGGACCTTTCCTCCCAGATGTTCTTTGGTAGCAACGCACGAAGTGAGCGCGGCAAACACCGGTTCCAGGGCAAAAATCAGGGCGGTATGTGCCGGCGGAGTGTACTGCTGCGCCCATACCTGGGAACCGAACGCAAAAGCCGTGGCGAAGATCGCCGTCACAACAATGGCAAACACCAGGCGCGCAGTCCAATGCACCGTGCTGGAAGGGCCAAAGGGGACGGCCAGAGTTGCGATAATCCCGACGACCAGGATTTGGCCGGGCGCCAGGTGTAGAAACGAAAAACGGCGCGTGTAAAATCCCACCATCACAATGTGGACGGCGAAAGCCACGGCCCCAAACAGGGTTAGTAAGTCACCACGATTTATGGCCCCAATTCCCGACGGCAGAACGAGAAAGTAAAGCCCCACAAGACCCAATGCCGCTCCGCCGGCGTTTCCGGCTCGCATCGGGTAGCCTTGAAAAAGTGATATCACGGGCACCAGGATGACGCTGAATCCGGTGATAAAGGCGCTCTTGGAAGGCGTGGTGTAAACAAGGCCCCAGGTTTGAAAGGCAAAACCGGTGAATAGCATCGTTCCCAACAGCAGGCTGGGCAAAAGCGCTTCCCGCGGCAGGCGGCCGCGCGCCATCACTCCAACCATCAGCAACCCCGCCAGAATAAAACGCACAGCGAGGTATGGAAATGGTGAAGCATCGGCAAGCGCCCCTTTGACAATTACAAAGGACGATCCCCAGATGAAGGTGGTGGCAACAAGCAGGAGCTCAGCTTTCGCGCGTTGGGTCAAAACCTGGAACCTCTTCTCTGGCGGGGTCTGTTTTTGTTGTCATTAAGGGCCTCAAACGTTAGCTAGTCCCACGGCTCCACTGCCCGCAGAGTTCCTCTATCTCCGGGTCAGTAAGCAGGCTATCCACATCTTTCCGGACCGGCCTCCAGACTCCAATCGTATATAGGGCCGTTTGTGGGACTCGTATGGGGGAGATCGGGTGATCGGACGATCAATAACAACCAAACGATACTCAGGATTTGTTCATCGGGTCATCGGATCACCGGATTACCCGATTTCGTACGGCTACTTTGGACTCTTGCCGAAGAAATCGCCCCACTGGTTTACGGGACGGGTTTGAAATCTTTGGCCTGCGGTCGAGTTATCCTCCGCCACCGGGCGATAAATTGTGTGGCAGCGTTCACAGCGATAGACCTCGGCGTTCTTGCCAAATTCCTTCAGCGCGGCTTGCTCATCATCGCTGGACGTGAGCCGCAGCGGATGGTAGTAATACCAGTGCTTCAGGTGTCCAACGCACAATCCGCCCTTGGCATCCTTCTCATCACAGGCGCGCTGGCCGGGCTTCTTTTCTTTGATCTTCAAAGTTGCCGTGTTCACTGCGGCACCCTCCTGTAAAGCGCTGGATTTTGAATCGCCGGATATAGGAACCCCGTGTAACGACGAGTTATTCTACTCGAACCGTTTGCCAAATTCCAACGAATGGTCGTGTGTTCCGATAACCCTCCGAACCGCCGTTTTGCTGCTCACCGGATCTCCCGATCACCGGATCACCATATCCTGATACTCCACTTTCATCAGGCACAGGCCTTGCGCGGGCGCCGTGGGGCCGGCCTGGGTGCGATCACATGCGGCAAGAATGCGTGGAATTTCGCCGGGAGCAAGCTTGCCCCGCCCCACCTCCATCAAGGTCCCCACGATATTCCGCACCATGTATCGAAGGAAGCCCTTGCCCGTCACCTCATAAATCAGCAGGGACGATCGCGGCCGCCAGAGGAGATGAGATCGAAATATCGCGCGCACACGAGATTTCGTCTCCTCGTCCGCTTGCCCATCGGCAGCGGCGAAGGAGGTGAAGTCATGCTCACCTTCAAAGTGCCGCGCCGCCTGCGCCATCCGTTCACGGTTCAAATGATAGGGGTAATGATAAACAAATCGCCACAAGAGCGGCGAGCATACCGGAGCCATCAAGATTCGATAGCGGTAAGTCTTGCGGCGGACGTCGAAGCGGGCGTGGAAAGTCGGACCGACGTCGTCCGCCCGCTGGATGCGCACCGTGGGCGGTAGCAAATTGTTCAGCGCTTTGACGAAGTTCGCACAGGGTATGGTGGAAGCGGTGTGGAAATTCGCCACCTGGTACACGGCATGAACCCCGGCATCCGTCCGTCCCGACCCGCACACTTGCGAGGGAGCGCCGGTCAGCTTGTGGAGAGCACCTTCCAGGCAGGCCTGGATCGTGGGAGCGTCTGGCTGCCGCTGCCAGCCGCAAAAGTCCGTTCCATCGTAGGCCAGGATTAATCGAATGTTTCGCATAGTGCCATCACTCATCAGTTGATTGTCGGGGATTCAGGATTTCCACTAACTCCTTGTGTTTTCATAAACATCGTGGGGTATGAGTTATAACTTCCTTATTTTCATCAACATCGTGGCGTGCCGAATAATGGAAAAATCTTCTCCATATGTTTTCAATAACATCTTGGGTTCGGTCTGCGCTTCTTAAATTCCCCTTTTTCTTCCGGCACAAAGCAATCGATTATACTAACACCCTTAATATCAATAGGTTGAGGTTTCAGCCTTCTCCCGGGGAATCCCATAACCTCCTTGTTATCATAAATATCGTGGCATAACCAGGCATTTTCGAGCTGACCGTGCGGCGCCCCTGCACCTTACTTTCCGCTCGTTTCTCATGGCGCTGCTCAGCACCGTGGGTAATTGCCGGGGCCGGATGCCAGTGGCCCTCATCTCACATCTAGCCTATACCGCTTGATTGACACTGTCAAGTGGCAAACGGTCTCCGCGCCTGTTGAAGCGAACGTAGCGCGGGCAGCCTGCCCCGATCCATCGGGGTCCCTCCCACAGGCATCCTACCAACCCCGCTGCGGGAGCGGGACGATCCCAAGACAGGAGCTGTGAAACAATAATGAAATATGACCTGTATTCCATAATCAGCACAGTAAACACCACAAGGTTGTCTCGCAGCCGCGCGGGTGGTAGACTTTCGAGTCTTACTTTTGCATGGTCTGATCATCAAGTCTGCGCGCTCCCCGGGCTTTGGACTGAGGAGTGCACAGTCGGATAATCAACGCTGGCAACGGAGCTGCGGCGATATTCCAGGTCTCCACAGGCCGGTATTGACACGTGCCGGCATAACCCCACCCCCCCGTGAGGCGGATCATCAAAGAGGATTAATGCCATCGCGTGATGACGATCGATGAAACTTTGCGTCCAATCAATGCGTAATACTTGGTAGTGCAGACGATTTAAGAGACATTTCGCCATAAAGGAAAAGGATATTCGATGAAGCCTCACCGTCCATCCCTCGTTGCCCTCATGTTCGTTGTAAGCCTTTTTGCCGCCGAACCTTACCTGCACGCGCAAGGCGCCTCACCTGCGCCGGCCGCGACGACCACTGCTCCCGCCCGCAACTTCGACACGAACTTCGGGAACACCAAGTGGTTTCCCAGCTTCTGGGACCCGTACCAGGTGCCTTATGTTCCCGAGGCGAAAATGAGCAACTCGGAGCGATTGCACTCCCTGCTGCTCGACGGCAAGCTGCATCTTTCCATTCAGGACACCATTGAGTTGGCGCTCGAGAATAACCTCGATATCGCCGTCGCGCGCTATAACATTGCCTATTCGCAGACCGACATCCTGCGCACCAAGGGGGGCGGTGCCGCTCGCGGCTTCAGCGGATCGTTCTCCTCCTCGGCGCTATATTCCGGAGCCATAGGCGGCGGGGTCAGCGCCTCCACGTCAGGCGTCAGTGGCGGGGCGGGCGGGGCTGCCGGCAGTTCCAGCGCCACGCAATTGGGTGGGGGCTCCTTTGACCCGGCGGCATTCTTCTCCTTCGGCTGGGATCGGAATACAACCCCCCTGGGAACCACGGTCTTGACCGGCGTGCCTTATGAGAACCTCCAGGGAGCAAGTTACTATACCGGCATGAACCAGGCCTTCCAGAGCGGGACCAGCTACGAAGTCGTGGTGGGTGGGTCACGCGGTTCGAGCAATGCCCTCACTTCCGTTTACAACCCGAATGTCCAAACCGTCATGGCGGCAGGCTTTACTCAGCAGTTGTTGAATGGATTTGGGCGTCGTGCCAACTCCGCCCAAATCCGGATCGCAAAAAACGATGCCAAAGTCGCCGATTCCGTATTCCGCCAACAGGTCATCACCACGCTGGGGAGCGTTCTGAACTATTACTGGGACTACCTCTCCTTTAAAGAAACCGTGCGCGTAAAGGAAGAGGGCCTGGCATTTTCAGAAAAACTGTTGGCTGACAACAAAAAGCAGGTGGAAATCGGAACCCTGGCGCCAATTGAAGTGGTGCGCGCGGAATCCGAAGTCGCTACCGATCAGCAAGCCCTGATCGTGGCCCAGACGAATCTTCAACAACAGGCCGAATTGATCAAAACGGCGCTCTCGCGCCAGGTGGGTCCGGAATTGGCCAGCGCCCAAATAGAAACCGAAGACAAACTTCCCGAGCCCCGGCCGAATGACGTCCCCCCGCTGGAAGAGGCACTGCAACGGGCCTTCGCCAATCGTCCCGAGATCGAGCAAACGGAATTGAAGTTCAAGGATCAGGACATGACCATTGCCCTGCGGCGCAACGGACTGCTTCCGTCGCTGAGCGTTTTTGGCACTTACATCGCTTCCGGACTTTCCGGCGACCAACTGATCTGCCCGGCGGGAACTACTTCTTACGGAAAGAATTGCATATCCGGCTCCACGCTGGTCACGCCGACGGGGACAACTACCGGCGGTGTTTCCCAAGCCTTCAGCCAGACCTTCCGCGGCGACTATCCAAATTATTCCTTCGGCGTCAATCTCTCCATCCCCATTCGCAACCGTCAGGCGCAGGCCGACACGGCCCGCGCCCTTTTGGAACGCCGGCAACTTGAGACCCAGTTGCAGCAATGGAAAAACAATGTCGCCCAGCAGGTTCGCCAGGCGGTGATCGGTGTCATTCAAGCCAAAGCTCAAATAGATGCCACGTCAAAGGCCACTGTCCTCGCCCGCCAGACCCTTGATGCCGAACAGAAGAAATTCCAGTTGGGCGAGTCCACTGTCTTCCTGGTCATTCAGGCACAACGGGATTTGGCCAACGCCGAGGGTAACGAAGTCACAGCCCACTCGACCTACGCCAAAGCGATCACGCAGTACCAGCAGGCAGTGGGGACCATTCTTCCCGACTACAACGTGGAATTAAATGACGCCGTGCAAGGAACGGTAACCCGCGTGCCCAACATTCCAGGCTCGGCGGAAGCCCCGAAACCGGTGAAAATGCAATAGTAAATTGTGAATTTTAAACGATGACGAAGCTGAAGCCTCTGATCGGGGAAACGGAAGAACTTGTAGCTGTAATTACAGCGATCATCGTCAGTTCGAAAAGAAAGGAACTGGAAGTTAATTCATAATTTACAATTCAGAATTTAGAATTTCCCTCGTTTGACTTTGAATCCGCCCCTGCTCTAACATGCCTTGGGGCGGATTATCATCGTGAATGACAACAAGAAGGCGGGCGTTGAAGTGGCAAATGAGATTGCCCACCGCCAACCTTCTGCCGGCGAAAAACGATGGGAAGAGCAAACCCTCAAGCCTGCGCTGAAGAGATCTCCCGAACGCCAGAAGGAATTCACCACCCTCTCCGACGTGCCGATCGACCGCCTTTACACACCTGCTGACCTGCCCGAATTCGATTACTCCCGCGACCTGGCTGATCCCGGTGAATACCCCTACACACGGGGGATTCATCCCACTATGTATCGGGGCAAAATCTGGACCATGCGCCAGTTCTCCGGGTTTGGGAGCCCTGAGGACACCAACCAGCGCCTGCATTATTTGCTGAAGCAAGGTCAGACGGGGCTTTCCATCGCCTTCGACCTACCCACGCTGATGGGGTATGACAGCGACCATCCGCTGGCCGAAGGAGAAGTTGGCCATTGCGGCGTTTCGGTTTCGTCCCTTGCGGATATGGAAACCCTGCTGGCGGGCCTGCCCCTTCAGCAGGTAACCACTTCCATGACCATCAACTCGCCTGCCGCCATCATTTGGGCAATGTACCTGGTGGTGGCCGAGAAGAGCGGAGCGGATTGGAAGAAGATTTCCGGCACCACTCAGAATGACATCCTGAAGGAATACATCGCACAGAAGGAGTATATCTATCCGCCCGCGCCGTCCATGCGGCTGGTGGTTGATACCATCACCTTTGGCGCGCGCGAGGTCCCACGCTGGAATCCGATTTCCATCAGCGGCTACCATATTCGCGAAGCGGGTTCAACGGCCGTGCAAGAGTTGGCCTTTACCTTGCGCGACGGAATCGAGTACGTGGAGTGGGTCAAGCGGGCAGGAATGCCGGTGGATGAATTCGCCCCGCGCCTGAGTTTCTTCTTCAATGCCCATAGCGATCTGTTCGAGGAAGTCGCGAAATACCGCGCCGCCCGCAAAATCTGGGCCCGTGTGATGCGCGAGCGTTTTGGCGCCACCAGCCCGCGCTCGTGGCTCTGCCGCTTTCATACGCAGACGGCCGGTTGCTCGCTGACCGCGCAACAGCCCTACAACAATGTCGTTCGCACCACGCTGCAGGCGCTTGCCGCGGTGCTGGGGGGGACTCAATCCCTGCACACCAATTCCCTTGACGAAGCGTGGGCGCTGCCGACAGAAGAGGCGGTTACCATCGCCCTGCGCACCCAGCAGGTTATAGCCCACGAAAGCGGCGTGCCCAATACCGTCGATCCCCTGGCCGGTTCCTTCTTCATTGAGAAGTTAACCTTGGAGACGGAGCGTGCCTGCTACGATTATTTCCAGAAGATCGACGCCATGGGGGGTATGGTTCCGGCCATCGAACACGGCTATCCACAAAAAGAAATCCACGATGCCGCCTATGCCTTCCAAAAAGAGGTGGAGCGCAAGGAAAAGATCATCGTGGGAGTCAACGATTTCGTGTCGCAGGAGGAGCGCCCCATCAAACTGCTGGTTATTGACGACAGTGTGGCGCGCCACCAGGTCAAAAAGCTGGAGGAAGTTCGCCAAAAGCGGGATAATGCCCGTGTGCACCGGACGCTGGATTCACTGGCGAGCACTGCGGCGACGGACGCAAACCTGATGCCCTACATCCTTGAATGCGTGCGAGCATACGCCACCGTGGGGGAAATGTGCGACGTGCTGCGCAAAGTTTTCGGGACGTATGAAGAGCCGGCGTTTCGATAAAGGCCAATTCTGAATTATGAATTCTGAATTATGAATTGCGGGCGGCCTCTCGCGGCTATCGGGTGGCGGGTCACTCGGCAGCACGGAAAGTATGGCAGTTCCCAATTCAGAATTCATAATTTAGAATTCAGAATTGTTAGTTTAACTCTAATGGACAACTCTAAGATTCGCGTTTTAGTTGCCAAGCCCGGCCTGGACGGACACGATCGTGGCGCCAAGATTGTAGCGCGCGCCCTTCGCGATGCCGGCATGGAAGTCATCTACACGGGCTTGCGGCAGACTGCCGAACAGATTGCCAATGCCGCCGTGCAGGAGGATGTGGACGCCATCGGGATCTCGATCCTGTCGGGCGCCCACAACACCATTATTCCGCGCATCTGCGAGTTGCTGCACGCCGAGGGCATGGATGACGTCCTGCTGGTTGTCGGCGGCATCATCCCCGACGAGGATATCCCGGGCTTGAAACAAGCCGGCGTCTCGGAAGTCTTCCAGCCCGGCGCGTCCACGCAGACCATCGTTGATTTTATCAGAAACAAAGTGACTAGTGGTTAGTGGATAGTGGTGAGTGTCCACGAGATACCTTGCCAATCCCGTCGGACGTAGCGCTGGCATCCTGCCGGCACAAACGCCACGGTGCCCAATCAAATCCTGGGCGCGATTCTGCCCACTTACCACTAGCCACTAACCACTGATTTCCCCATGGAACTCTCAAGCCATAATTCCGTCGCCATCCTGGAGTTTCCGCTCTCCGCAGGATATCCGCGCCTGTCTGCCACGGTGTTGGAGGAGATCGATATTCTCCTGGAAGATGTTAAAGCGGCGGGAATCTTCAGCGGCACGGTGATTGCAGCGAATGCCAAATCCTTTGCCACTGGTGCCGAAATTGAGGAAGTTGCTGCGGTGGAAGGGCTCCCTGCGCGCGAATTCGCGGAACGTGGGCAGAGCGTATTCCACCGCATTTCAACATTTCCCTTGCCCATTGTTACCGCCATTCGGGGGTACTGCTTGGGCGGAGCACTCGACCTGGCGTTGGCCTGTCATGGGCGGGTAGCCAGCTACGATGCGTCATTTGGGCACCCTGGGGCGGCACTGGGGTTGGTGACGGGTTGGGGCGGCACGCAGCGATTGCCCTATTTGCTCGGCAAGGCCGCAGCGCTACAGATGTTCCTGACCGCGGACCGAATTCCCGCTACTCAAGCCTTGACGATGGGATTGGTCGACGCCCTTGCCCCCTCCCGTGATCTGATCGCCACGGGCGTCCAGCGTGTACACGCACTGCGCGGCGCACCGTTGGCGCGAAACGTCGCGGGCCGTTGAAATTCCACTCAACCGTTCTTTTGCCATCTGATTGCCAGATAAGTGGTACAGTTTTAGACCTCATGCTCAATAAACCAGTGCCGGAAGAACCGCAACCCCTGCAAGACCCCGCAACGGAGCTTTCCAAGCGCGCCGCGCGGCGAATTATCCAACGCGCATTTATTCTGACCGGGCGGGATAAACCCTTGCGGCAGCAGATCCGTGAATCCGAAATCATCACGCTTTGGATTATTGAGGATTGGGAACTGGAATGGTCGGTATACATCCGCCGCGGGAAGTTCGAAGTGGAGCGGCGACCCTCCAAGCATCCCGACGTAACGTTGACGTGGCCCACGGCCGAGGAATTCTTCCAGCAAGTTGACCGGTCCGGCGACGCCAATGTGAAGGTTCAGATTCTTCCCGTCCAGGAGCAACGCCGCTTTTTCGAAACCCTCCTCCGGGGGTTTTTCGCCTGCCTTCGCCAGGTTCTCGCCAACCCCGTGGATGGCGGCGGCGAGAGCCTACTGTAATGCCTCGCGCTGTTTTGCAGATTCCAGGTTTTGCTATAGACTGCAAGGGACAACGATTTGTAGCGCGGACCTGTTTTTTAGGTCCCCGGCGTTAACATGCCCGTCGCGCCCGAGCCGCGGCCCCACAAAACACGTCCGCGCCACACCACCCCCAC
>JARLGN010000077.1 GCA_031292775.1 Acidobacteriota bacterium
ATCAGTTTGCCAAATTCGATAGTCAGGCGCCATTGCGCGGCGGTCAGGTCCATCAACTCAACTTCGTTTTCCACCAGGATGGGATGATGAAACTGCTTCAGAAGCGTTTCAATCTCGGTTTGGAGGTCATGGAGAGGCTCGACTTGCATCATCCGCAGATTACGCAGATTTTACAGATTAGGCAAGGCGTAGAAACCACGCTTTTTCTCTATCGGAGTAATCTGCGCAATCTGTGGATTATTTATTGGCTTTGCCGCGCGGCGAAAGTAACATAGCGGGGTCCAGCAGCATTCGCGAACTCGTACATCAACGCTGGTAAATTCAGGTTGACCCATTGCGTTCAAGGAATCACCTATGAGCAAACGACTTTTCCTCCTCTTTCTTTCCCTGTTCTTTGTGTTCGCTATCGTGGGCGCGCAAGACACGTCGTATAAGCCAGACCGCTCGCAGCTTCCCGGTCCAGCTACCAGCGCTGATTTCCCCAAGTGGCTGGCCGACATCAAGCATTGGCGCATGGAGCGGCGCATCCGCATTGGCTACGACGATTCCGAATACCTTCGCCCGCAACTGGCGTGGACACAGTCGAGCTTTATTCAACCGCAGATGATGATTCACGACCGCTATTTCTACGATCCGGTCGCGGGCAAGTACACGGTGGACCGTTATCTGGACGATTTGGAGCGCCGTTTCGGAGGGATTGACAGCGTGCTGGTTTGGCAGTCGTACCCCAACATAGGGATCGACAACCGGAATCAGTACGACTTGCTGCGCGACATGCCCGGCGGCGTTGAGGGCGTGCGCCAGATGATTGCGGATTTCCATCGCCGCGGCGTGCGCGTGCTCTTTCCGGTAATGGTTTGGGACCAAGGCACGCGCGATGAGGGCGTACCCAACTGGACGGCCACCGCGCGTCTGCTGGCGGAAGTGGGCGCCGACGGCGTGAATGGCGACACGTTAGGCGTGATTCCACGCACTTTCCGTGCCGCTTCCGACCAGACCGGTCATCCGCTTGCGTTGGAGCCTGAAAATCTGACGGACGACCTCGGCCTGCCTTGGAATAACTTGAGCTGGGCCTACTGGGATTACACGTTTATTCCTACCGTGAGCAAGTTCAAGTGGATGGAATCCCGCCACATGGTGAACATCTGCCGGCGCTGGGGGCGTGACAAGACGGACGATCTTCAGCACGCGTTCTTCAACGGCGTGGGATACGAGAGTTGGGAAAACATCTGGGGCATTTGGAACGAAATTACTCCGCGCGATGCAGAAGCGCTGCGGCGCATTGCCACCATCGAGCGTGCCATGGCTCCGCTGCTGGTGAGCGCGGATTGGGAGCCCCACACGCCCACGTTGCGTTATGGTGTTTTCGCCAGCAAGTTTCCGGGGCAGGACCGCATGCTGTGGACCTTTGTTAATCGCAATGAATATGACGTGCCGGGCAGGCAGATCGAAGTGCCTTACGCGTCCGGAACGCGGTATTACGATTTGTGGAAGGGAGCGGAGCTAAAGCCGGAAGTGCAGGGAGGCACGGCTGCGCTGAGCTTCGTGACGGAAGCGCAAGGTTATGGAGCCGTGCTCGCCATTTCGCGTGAGCCGGATGAGCAACTGCATAAGCTGCTGGCACGCATGAGTGAACTTTCTCAAAAGCGGTTGCAGGATTTTTCCCACGAATGGAAATTCCTGCCGCAGCAGTCGCTTGTCATCGCCCCCACCAAACCCGCTGCCGCCGCGCCCGCGGGCATGGTGCGGATTCCCGGCGGCAAGTTTGATTTCCAGGTTTCCGGCATCGAAATTGAAGGCGGGAACGACATTGGCGTGGACGTGCAATACCACTGGGAGGATTCGCCGCGGCGGCATCACCTGAAGACGATGCAGATGCGGCCATTCTACATCGACAAGTTCCCCGTGACCAACGCGGAGTTCAAAAAGTTCATGGACGCCACGCACTACCACCCGGCGGACGATCACAATTTCCTTCGTGACTGGAAGGACGGCGCCTATCCGGAGGGATGGGCGAACAAGCCGGTGACGTGGGTCGCAATCGAAGACGCGCGCGCCTATGCAGCCTGGGCGGGCAAACGCCTTCCCCGTGAGTGGGAGTGGCAATATGCCGCGCAGGGTTCGGACGGGCGCCTTTACCCATGGGGAAATGTGTGGAACGCCGCCGCCGTGCCCCCGGTGGAAACACGCCGTGTGATGCGGGCGCCCACCGATGTTGCAGCCTGCCCGCAGGGAGCGAGTCCGTTCGGAGTAATGGATATGGTCGGCAACGTCTGGCAGTGGACCAATGAGTTCACCGATTCGCACACACGCGCTGGAATTCTGCGAGGCGGAAGCTATTACCAGCCGCAGGGATCGCACTGGTATTTCCCCCAAGCCTACAAACTGAATGAGCACGGGAAGTATCTGCTGATCGGCCCCGGCACCGACCGCTCCGCCACCGTGGGATTCCGCTGCGTGGTGGATGCGGAGTGATAAGGGCAGTGGTAAGTGGTTAGTGCATAGTGGCTAGTCCGTTGGGAGCCCCCGGGGACTCTGCGGGGCAAAAGACCCCTCACCCGTCCCGCGCCCGCTGGTGAAAGCGCGCGGCGCGGTCCACCCTCTCCCCTGAGAGAGGGAAAGCCCGATTTTCAGCGCGCCCGTGCGCGCTATGTCTCTTTCCCTCTCCCTTGGGGGAGAGGGTGGCCGAGGGACGAGGTCGGGTGAGGGGTCTCTGCTTGTCCCGGTCCCTTTGTGGAACCAGCAACGTAAAGCTCCCGGCTTTGCCGGGGAATACTTACTCACACTGACATTTCAGACACGAGGAGACACTCCATGGAAATCCGCAAGCAGGCAGAAAAGGCAGCGCAATTTCGCGAGCTTCATCAAGGGCCGCGGGTTCTGGTGCTGGTCAACGTTTGGGATGTGGCGACGGCGCGCTTGGTGGAAGAAGCCGGGTTCCGTGCTATCGCCACGTCCAGTGCGGCAGTGGCGAACTCATGGGGATATCCTGATGGTGAACACATCAGCCGCGTTGACATGCTCAGTGTGGTGGAGCGCATCGCGCGGCACGTCCAACTTCCGGTAAGCGCCGACCTCGAAGCCGGTTACGGCCGGACGGATGAAGCTATCACCGAACTGGCATACGCCATGATTTCCGCTGGGGCCGTAGGCTTGAATTTTGAAGACGCCACCGGCGATGCGCGGAATCCACTTTTCCCGATCGAGCAGCAGGTGGAGAGAATCAAGCGCCTTCGTGAAGTCTCAAATGCCATTCGCGTCCCCGTGGTGATCAATGCGCGCACCGACGTCTACCTGGCGCAGGTGGGCGAACCCGAAACGCGATTTGAGCATGCCGTAAGCCGTGTCAAGGGATATCGCGAGGCGGGAGCGGATTGCCTGTTTATTCCCGGTGTGAGTGACGGCGAAATCATCGCGCGCCTGGTGAAAGCCGTGGATGGACCGCTCAATATTCTGGCCGGGCCTGGGACACCGTCGGTAATGGAACTGGCTCACCTGGGCGTAGCGCGGGTCAGTTTCGGGTCTGGACCTTTCCGCGCCGCCATGGGATGGTTTCGCAAGTTTCTGCACGAAGCGAGCGAGCCGGCCGCATTGGTCGATCTCGCCGAAGACGCCATTCCCTACGTCGAATTGAATAAACTCCTTGAAGATTGACCACCCGCGCGGTGGACGCGGAGTAAGAAATACAGTGGTTAGTGGTTAGCGGCAAGAGCCCGGGGGCCAGCAGTTGCTGCCAGCCACTAGCCACTACTCCATTAGTCCGTCACGGTGGGGAACCCGGCATCGGTCCAGCCGCGCCAACCGCCATCCATGGAAAGAACATCGGTGTAGCCCATCTTCTGCAGATTTTCCGCCGCCAGCGCCGAGCGGTACCCGCCGCCGCAATAGAGCACGATGGGCGTCGCCTTGCCGGGCACCTTATTCTCAATGTCGCGCTCAATGATGCCCCTCCCCAGGTGAACCGCGCCGGGTAAATGGCCTTTGGCCCATTCACTGTCTTCCCGAACATCGATGAGGGTGAAAGTTTCTTTGGCGTCGAGCCGCTTCTTGACCTCCTGAACATTGGTCTCGCGGACGTGCGTTTTGGCGTCGGCGACAAGCTTCAGGAATTCCGGGGCGTGATTCATTGTGATCCTCCGTGCCTTGCGAAGATGAGTTCCGTTCAACTGAAATTATGGCGCAGGCGGGCGGCGCGGGGAAGAGTGCGCTTTCGCCGCCTGTACAGTGAGCCCCAAAGGGGCGATCTAATCCAGCCCAGGGCAGCGCCCTGGGAATTGTGGAACGGTTACAGCCGCAAGCCCTGAAGGGGCGCGCCATTGTAACGCCCCTTCAGGGCTCACCCGAATAAATGATTTGCCTGGCAACCCAGGCCGTTGGCCTGGGCTGGATTAGGTCGCCCCTTTGGGGCTCAATAGCCACGTGCTTATGCGGCGGCTTCGGCGTAGGCGCTGGCCTTGTTCAGTTTCTCGATGGCGGCGGCATCAAGGTGTAGTTCGGTGGCGCCGGTCACAGCCTTCAATTGTTCCAGGCTCGTCGCGCTCACAATCGGAGCGGTCAATCCCGGCCTTGCCATCAGCCACGCCAGGGAGACGGTGGCGGGGGTTGAGCGGGTTTCCTTGGCCACCTCATCCAGCGCGCGGAGGATTCGAAATCCCCGGTCGTTAAGATACTTTCTTACGAACATGCCCCGCTTGCTTGCGGCCAAATCAGCTTCCGAGCGGTACTTGCCCGTCAGGAACCCGCTCGCCAGGGAGAAGTACGGAATCACTCCCAAGCCGTTCTGGCGGCAAACCGCCTCCGCCTTCGCTTCGTACTCGGCGCGGTCGTAGAGATTGTAGTTGGGCTGCAGGCTCTGGTAGCGGGGGAATCCGTGCTGCTTGCTGACTTGCAGAGCTTCCGTGAGCCGTTCGGCGGAGTAGTTGGAAGCGCCGATGGCCCGCACTTTCCCCTGCTTCACCAACTGTGCGTAGGTTTCCAGAGTTTCGGCCAGCGGCGTCGCGGCATCATCCGAGTGCGATTGGTACAAATCGATGTAATCGGTTTGCAGCCGCTTCAACGAATCTTCCACGGCCCGCAGGATATAGGCTTTGGAGAGCCCCTTCATACCCGGGCCCATTTCCATTCCCACTTTGGTGGCGATAATTACCTTTTGACGATTGCCACGGCTTTTCAACCAATTGCCCAAAACGGTTTCGGACTCGCCACCCTTGTTGCCCGGAGCCCATTTGGAGTACACGTCGGCTGTATCAATAAAATTGAACCCGGCTGCTACAAAAGCATCAAGCAGTTGGAATGATGTGGGCTCATCCACCGTCCATCCAAAAATGTTCCCGCCGAAAGCGATGGGAGAAACTTCCAGTCCCGAGTTCCCCAATTTGTGCCTTTGCATCTTTCCCTCCTCCAATTATTGGATGCTCTCCGGCGAAAAAGTGCGCGGAATTAATCCACAGATTGCACAGATTTCACAGATTTGGCAGGCGGAAGACTATCAGGCCCGGAATTGGTCCGCAGATTACACTCATTACGCAGATTTACTAAACTGCCGAGCATTAGACAGTCCGGTGCATTACAGATTCCCTGCAGAGGCAGGGGCGCCGGAAATTTACCGACGATGATCAGATAGGGCTTTCCCCCCTTCTGCTTTTACTGTCTGTCTTCCTGCTTAATCTGCGTAATCTGTGTAATCTGTGGATAACCGCGTCTTATCCGCCCTTGGGCTTTTTGGCTTTGGGTGTCTTGGCCGCCGGCTTTGCCGGGGGAGTGGCATCCGGATCCACATGAGTGCTTTTGATAAGTTGGAGAGCTTCGTCGCGAGTGTGCCCGGGCGGCGCCAGGATTAAGTCGGTTCTCGACAGAGCCTGCCAAAGCGTGGGGTTTTGAAAAGCAATGGTTCCGCCGCCGCGTTTCCGTTGCGAGATCATGCGATTGATGTCGCCGATGCAAATCCAATTGGAATCCTTGGTAATGCCCCACTTGGCGTGGTCATTGGTTTCAGGCCAGGCCCAATGTGCTCCGAGCGGCCCCAGGTTAATGAACTTGATATCAAAAGTCTTGTGGATGCCGTCGGTGTCAGCGACGGGCGGAATCGGTCCGCGGATCCATGTTTCCACATCCATGTCTTCGTGAAGTTGCGGTCCCACAAAGCCGTTCCAGAAGTCCTTTCCCCACTCGCGGTTCTTGGCCAACACTTTGAACGCCATGCCCCCCTTTGATTGGCAATCGAGCACGTCGGCGGCTGCCGCAGGATTGGTGGGCAGCGGCTTGGTGAGGGCATAAAGTGCCTGGGCCTGGCTCAGCGAGGCGGCGCGCGGCAGGTAGCATTGCGGTTCCTGATGGGTTGCCATCAGCGCGGCGATCTTGTTGGCGGTGGCGATGTCCAACGTTATGCACAGAAACGTTTGGCCATACATGGGGGTGGGCATCCCCGGCAATGCCGGAGCGGCGTACTTGGGCCACGAGTGCAGCAGCCAAAACGCGCTCGCTGACGCCGTGTCAAACGCGACGACACCCTTGGTGTGGCCCAGATTGCCGTCGTCAGCGCCGGAAGCTACGGAGGGTTTCTCATCGTTGTAGAGTATCCACCCGGTGGTGGCCGCAGGTTTCTGGAAAACCGCATTCAGAGTCAGGTTCAGCGCGCCCTTGCCCTGATCGAGGCGGTTGGGCGATTTCCCCACGGTTTTGGCGTGCGCGTCGAAGTACACGTATTCGTACCCCGTGGCGCTGTCAGTGTTGGCATTCTGGGTAAGCTTCGGAACCTTGTAAATGAACCACCAGTCCACAGCTTTGCCGCTCTCATCAAGCGCAGAGATCGCCATGTTATGCCTCCCGTAAATACAGGATTATATTTGCCGATTTGATTTCCCTGGACGCAATACTATACATGCTATTGGCAGTTTGCAATCACCATTTTGTGATTTCGGAGGGAGCGCGGAGGGCAGCGCGGCTATTCGGGAAGAATTAGTGGATGGATTACGCTGACTTCACAGATTCCGGTCGGTTCTGGAAACTGGGGGCAGAACTTACCGTTCTGCCCGCTCGAGTGGTGGTTGAACACAGGGGCAGGCCGGAGATCCCCAGCCTGCCCCGTGAGACTTACCAGTAAAACTTGAGAGCAAATTGAATTTGCCTGGGATCGTTGGCCCCATCCCGGACAGAAGTGATTCTCCCGAATGTAGTGGTATTTGTGAAGTCAAGGGACCCAGGGTTTGCAAACCACGGCGTATTCGTCAGGTTGAAGAACTCAGCCCTGAACTCGAGGCTCTTCCCCTCGGCGACAGGGAATTGCTTGAAGAGTGAAGCGTCGAGGCGGAACATTCCCGGGCCGTGGGCTTGGGTGGGCTCCCCCCCCAAGGGTGCGTAGTTGGTCTGCCCGATGGTGGTTGCAGCGGGGGGCTTGGCAAAGGCTGAGGGGTTGAGCCACTGATTGACGCTATGCGGTCCGCCGTACATATTCTGGCCCGGAACCAACAATGCATTGCAACCATAATCCGAGGTTGTGGCCTCTGGACAACCAATAGTGAACGGCATCCCGCTCTCCAGGGTCCAGATCGAATTTGCCCGCCACCCTCCGATCAACTGGTTGACGACTCCCTTACTGTTGGTCAGGAAGCGGCTACCCCTTCCAAAGGGAAGAGAATACGTGGCGCTGAAGTGGAACAGATCAGGCACATCGGCGTCACAATAGGCGTAATCAGGCTGAATCCCGAAACCCGGTAATAGAGCGGCGCGATATCCGCCAATGGTATTATCCGACGCTGAACGCCAATCCGAGCGGCACTTCGAGAACGTGTAACTGGTCAGCATGTACAGTCCATTACTGAACCTGCGTTCAAACGATGCCTGCAGGCCGTTGTAGAACGTGCCGGCGCCAGTCATCTCGTAGTTCGACCCGCGTGCGAAGTCGGGGAAAGGGATGTAATTCTGCGGATTTGTTCCGGGCGGGAGTATTTGAGTGGGACTGTTTTCTCCCACCACGGAGTCCATATGGTGGCTCTGATTTCCAACGTACGCCAACGTGAAGGTTTGATTCGGCGTGACCTGATACTGCAATGAAAAGTTGTAGTCCTCATAGTAGGGCGTCTGGTAATTGTACTGCCGCCCCGCCAGGGCCAGGCCTGAGGCGTTTACGATGTCAGGAGTAAAGGCGAACGGGGACAACCCGGTCTCCAGCGTCGCGAGGGCGCTGTTGTAATAAGTGATCGGATGGGCAGAATCGGGGCTGGAGAAAGAGAAGTTGAACAGGAACGGGTAATTGTTGCCGATGTTGGGGCTATATCCGATGGACCCCAGGGCGCCATAGAAGATGCCATAACCCGCCCGCGTGACGATCTTCGGATTGACCTGGTAAGCTAAACCTATGCGCGGCCCAAAATTGAACCTCTGCGTCAGGCCGAGAGAGGGGTCGCTCGCGCAAGCCACGCTGATGCCGTCTTTTGCCGCCAGGGTTGTGAAGGAAGCCGAAAGCTGTTCACGGCAGCGGCTGGAAGGCATCAGGAATTGGGCTCCTGAAGAACCTGGAATGAAGTTCACTTGCGCCCCGTACTTTTCCACGTAGGGAGTTGTGTGATCCCACCTCACCCCAAGATTCAGGGTTAGTTTCCGCGTTGCCCTCCAATCATCCTGGAAATACGCGCCATAGTAGTAGCGCGTATCGTTGGTTCCGGCGATGCTCGAACCGTTTACCGCATCGCTGCCCCCAACGTTGTTGTATCCCCCGACCGAAGATGTCGTTGGGGTGAGAAGCAGTTGCGCTATACCGGTTCCTCCTCCGGTGGTGTTGGGAACTCCGGTGTAAACGCCACCGAAGTTGAACAGGCCGTGTGAGCGGGCGGGTTGCAGAATGGGAGTCATGATGTAATCTCCCTGAAAGCCGGCCTTAAGCGTATGCGCACCGTGCACCATGGTCAGGTTCTCTGTAAGGTCCCAGGTGGCGGAACTGGCCACGGTGGGAGTGGACCCGCGCGTGCCCATCGACGTGAGTCCCGAAATCGCGATCGCCGGAAGGCCCCCATTGTATTTCGCCTGGGGAATACCTTGGATACCGAACTGTGCGGGAATCCCCATTGTATTACCATATGAACCCACCAGGGTGAGGGGAGACCGGCTATATCCGAGCCGCACTTCATTGAGGGTGGTTGAGGAAAAGGAGTGGGTCTCGCTAACCCCTATGGCATCGGCGCCTTCGGTGCGAAACCCCCCTCTCACCGAATTCGCATCTCCTGCCAAGCCCGGGTAGGCAGGTGGGGTGTACAACCCTCGATGACTCCAGTTGCCGACGACGAACAACTGGTCACGGTCGCTAAAATTCTGGTCGGCGCGGAAGCCAAAATTGTTCGTGCTATCCTTAACGGCTGGGTTGTAAGCAAAATTGTTGGGGTAGCCGCTGATCGTTGGAGCAGGGTAAAGGGCCAGCAGTTTGAGCGCATTGGCATCAAAACGCGCAGCGGGAAGATGATTGAGATTCGCTATGGCTGCTGAGGTGGTGAAGTCCGTGAGCCCCGAAAGGCTTCCGGAATAGAACGGGTCGCGAACCACGCCGGTACTGCCCGCTGTGATGCCGGAAATGGGGTCGGCTTGCCCTGCCGTCACCTGGCGGGTGGTTGCCGGGTCAAAGATCGTGCCTAATCGGAAGGTCCGTCCCAGAACATCGCTGCGTGTTCCGCTTTGGTAGGTTATGAGATCTTGCATGTTGGTGAAGCCGCTCGAGACCATCGAGCTGGTTGGCACCGTATCGGTATAGGCCGTGGCTTGGCGAATGCGGGTGCCCTGGTAGTCCACAAAGAAGAAGGTTTTGTTCCTGCCGTCGTAGACATGGGGGATAAAAACAGGCCCTCCCACAGTGCCTCCGAACTGGTTCATCCGGTAGATCCCCTTGGTAAGGCCTTGCGAATTCTGAAAGAACTGTGCCGCATCAAACTTGTCATTGCGGACATATTCCCAGATGTCGCCGTGCAGCCGGTTGGTTCCCGACTTCACGGTGGCGTTTACCACGGCTCCGCTGGAGTGCCCAAACTCCGCACTATAATTATCCGTTTGAACCTTGAATTCCGCGATCGCATCTGGGGGCGGGAGCGCGACATAAGGCTCCGGATTCGTCCAGGCCTCATCATTGTTGTTGATGCCGTTCAACCGATAATCATTCTGATCGAGCGGGTGGCCATTTGCCGAAAAGTACGGCCGGCCGGAGCTGTCAGGCTGCGAATAGGTGGCGCCCGCCACGAGCTGCGCAAGTTGGGTCCAATTCCGGCCGTTCAAAGGCAGATCATTAACCGCGTTGGTTCCGATGACCTGGCCCACGGACGCATTCTGCGTTTGCAGCAGCGGTGGAGCTCCGGTTACTTCTATGGTTTGGGTCAGCGACCCAGGTTGGAGAATGGCATTGATGACCACGTCCTGCTGGACGTTCAAGGGGATGCCCAACTGTAGAAATTTCGCGAAGCCGGCAGCCTCTATTTCGACACGATAGGTGCCCACTCTAAGCATGGGGAACATGTAGTACCCGGTGTCGCCCGTCTTCACGACCAGCCTGAGGCCCGTGCCCTCATTGGTTAACGCGACGGTGGCTGCGGGAATGACCCCGCCGGATTTGTCACTCACCATCCCCGATATTCTTCCCGTGTCAATTTGAGCTCGAAGAGGGGTGGCCGATGAAATGACCAGGAGACACAGGATAGCAAAACCTCCTATCGATGGCAGCTTCCTATTTCGGGTACGCTCGCCGATCTCCTGTGACCGTACACTGAAAACCCCGAGCTTATGCCACGCTTCTCGCAAATCCATATAATTCCCTCCTTATCTACTTCCGGGATGAATGAGTTGACTCAGCTAATACGTATGCCGCTCAGGAAGGGTGATTGTGCCAAGCATAAACGAGTTGAAGGCATGAAAAGTTGAAGAGCTGGGGCCACTTCAGCATGGCAAAGAAACCACGGTTGGTCAGCTCAAAGTGAATAGTCGGGAGATTGAAAACTTGAATGGGTGAACTCCGAATCGCAAGTTCCTACGGGTGGTTGGCATTGCCTCCCAGGAACGCAAAGAGAATCCTCTGGCCGAGTGGTTTGCTGCCGGGCTCATGACGTTGGAGAGTCACAAACACCGAATCGATTTCGGCAAGCTGTTGCGGGTCGTCGATCTTCAATGCCCACCTCCTTTGGGCCTTGTTATCCGTATAGAGGATACCGAGGTTCCTTACGGAGGTCGGTTTGCCCAGCCGTTCGCCCCAAACTTCAAAAGAGTAATTCGCCTTGGCCAACTTCCTTTCGTCCAGGTCGTAGGCGTAAAAGATGAGAGACTTGCCTTCGGTGTAGAAAATCCTCCCAAAGGACTTCGGCTTCTTGCCGCCTCTTGCGTCCACGTCATGGACATCGACGATGTGAAGATTTCGTGCACCCATGAGGTCCCTAACATCGCGTCCCGCGGCGAGCAACTCCCTTTCCTGGGTGATAGTGGCCGTCTGCGACTTGAGTTGGTCCGAGAGCGTGCTGACCTCCGCCCTCTCGGCTGCGATCTCCGCTTCCATCTCCGTCCTACGGACTCGCGCCCCTTCAATCTCCGTCTGGGTTCGGGCGAGAAGCTGTGTATTGTGATCATTCTGGCTTGCCAACTGCGCGTTCAGATCGCTCAGGCGAGTGAAGGATTGTTGCAGGGCGTGCTTTTCCGCTCGGCCGGCCTCAAGGTCCGTTTCCAGGGCGCCGATCCGCAAGAGCGTTTTGGCATTCTCGCCTTCCAGCCGCGCAACAGTTTCGTTCGAAGCCTTAAGGGCGGCCTGAACCTTAGTGAGCTGCGCCTCCAGTTCAACGGTGTCGGGACCCCGGACGGCCAGGGCTTGCGTCGCTGGCGCCTGCGTTGCTGTCTCCGCCGGACGTATCGAGCCCCGGCGTCCAATGTGGTAGCCGATGCCGGCCACAATCATCGCCAGCACCGCGGCCGTCGCGGCCCAGCGAAAGGGAGGCGCCAGGCGGTACAAGGTTCGACTCTCGCCGCCGTAGCGATTTTCCAGATCGGGTGAAAACCGAACCCCCTCGGCGCGCGCCCGCTCCATAAATCGTTCTTGCAGGCCTCCCTTTTCCACGTGGCGTTCCAAGTCGCCATTCACCTTGTCGCGTTCCTCCGCCGGCAGTTGCTGCAAGAAAGATGAGAATTCCTCGTGGGCCGCATGACAAGACGGGCAGAGATCCACATGCTCAATCATCCGCTTGTATTCATCGGATGAGAGCCGGTTCGAATTGGCTGACGCGCACACATCGTTAAATGATTTTGGCTTCCGCATCGATAGCCCCTTGACGAGCGATTTCATATTTCGCCTTGCTGGCCCGCCTGCTG
>JARLGN010000572.1 GCA_031292775.1 Acidobacteriota bacterium
TCGTCGAGTTTTCCCGCGAAGAAATGGTCCGCGCCCTCGACCCAATGAATCTGTTTGGGCTCGGGAAGCGAGTCAAAGAGTTCCGAAACCTTGGCAACCGAGCCGAATTCATCGCGCGTTCCCTGCAAAATCAATTTGGGTTTGCGAACATCTTGCAGAAAGTCGAAGTCGGACATGTTTGCCGGAACACCCAAGCCTACCAGTGTCGAGACGCGAGGGTCGGTTGCACCCACCGCGAGACCTACCCACGACCCAAAAGAGAATCCCATTAAGCAAATAGGCAATCCGGGAAAGTGCGCAGCCAGGTAGTCGAGGGCGGCGCGAACGTCTTCGCGTTCGCCTTCGCCACCGGTAAAAGTCCCTACGCTCTTGCCCGCCCCACGGAAATTGAACCGCAGCGTGGGGAGACCCGCCAGGAGTGCGGCCTTGGCGGCTCGAAACACCACCTTGTTGTGCATGGTGCCCCCGTAAAGCGGATGCGGGTGGCAAATCAGCGCGACATGGCGTGGCGTGACCTCGCGGTCCCATTCCATCAGCGCTTCCAGTGGTCCATCCGGACCGGAAATAAATGTTCGGTCGATCTTCGTAATTCACCTCGGTGGAAATAAACTCTCAGCCTTCAGCTTTCAACTCTCCTCCCGGCCTTGGGCTGATAGCGGAGAGCTGATTGCTGACAGCTACACATAGTGTAGAATGAAGGCGGCATTGGCGTCATCATCGAGATGTGCTAAACAAAGTTGAGTTATGGCGATTAGAATTACACTCCTCATATTATTCCTGTTGGCTGCGATGGGTGCCGCCTACTACTACCTTGCGCATAGGCCGGCGCACACCCTTAATCTTGAAGTGGCGTATGTGTTGCCGCCAAAACTGCAAATGGTCGATACGCCTGCCGAAGTGCGAATAGTAGTCGGTTCCCTAAAAAGCGGTGAGCGCGTAGAGATCTTGCACCGGACTCGCAACTGGGCGGAAGTCCGGACGCCTGAAAACCTCACGGGGTGGGTGGAAAACAAGGATCTGCTCGATTCCCAGACGTATGAAAGCGGGCAGAAAATGCTGCGCGATCTGCTCGCAAATCCCGCGCAGGCAGAAGGCCACACGAGTGGCGTGGTCAACCTGCGGCTTGAACCAGCCCGGGACGCCATCCAGCTTTCCCAGTTGCCGGAAAACATGAAGGTGCAGATTTATGGCCGGCGGATGTTGGATCGTCCCGCGCCTGACGGCCAACCCTCCGCGGCCAAGGTACGGGACGCGTGGTACCAGATTCGGACCGACGCGGGCGCGGGTTGGGTGTTGGGACGATTCGTAGCCCTCGACTTTCCTGAACAGCTCTCGCCCTATGCACAGGGCTCCAACATGGTTGCCTGGGTGGTGCTCACCACAGTTGATGATGGGGGCCAGGCGGTGCCGGAATATATCACGGCAGACCGCCTGGGTACCCAGGAAGCGGATTTTTCCCACATCCGGGTTTTTACCTGGTGGATCAAGAACCACAAATATGTGACAGCTTACGTGGAGAGCGACTTGAATGGCTATTTCCCCATTCGTGTGGCTGTGGTAAATGGCGTTCACTACTTCCGCCTCCGGTTAATCGATGATCAGGGTCAGAAGTTCCAGAAGGTATACGGGCTGTTTGATACCATTACCCGCATGGTTGGAACAGTGCCGGGTTGGGAAAGCGATGAGATGCCCCCGGAACCTGAGTCTCATCACCACAACCGTTCCCGGCGAAGAAGAGGTTAAGTTCACCCATGGAGCAAGATCAGGAAATTCAGCGAGCCGGCGGCTTTTGGCTCTGGCTCACCCGTGCATGGTTTGCACTCACCCGGCGAAAAATTCGCCTGCTGCACGCCGGAGACATGACCGCTGACGGACCGGCGTTGTTCGCCGTAAGTCATCCGGCAGGCTTCCTGCACGCACTGGTCCTGGCGGTAGCATTGGAGCGTCCCGTCCATTGTTTGTTGCCGCAAAGTCTGGCCCGCGGCCCGCTCGCACGATTCCTGGCACGCCAATTGGGAATGATCCTACTCGAGGATGAAGGACCGCTGTCGGAAGCTGCCCTTCGTGAGGGCATTGACGTCCTCTCCGGCGGCGGAGCGCTGATGGTATTCGCGGATACAGGCACGGCCGGCCGTGGCGCACCCGGCGCATTTGCCTCCACCGCTGCAGCACTGGTTTGGCGCGCCGAAGCCCAGCATGTTGGCCGCCGCGTGGCAGTCCATCCCGTACATCTCTTCCTGTCGAAATCAACGGCGCAATCACGTGAAATTCTAATTTACGTGGACCTGGTTATGGACCGCCCGGAAGGCCGCCCCACGGCGGTTTCACAGGATGCCGATACGCAGGCCTTCGCCACGACGCTCGAAGCGCGATTTCAAGAAAATGCTTTCCAGCTTCGACCGGCTGACCTGGAATATTTCCTCGGGGATCTTGAAGAGGTCTTGCGAACGGGATTGCAGGAAGACTGGGCATCCCGCCCGGAGTGGAAACAAGATACGGATGGGTTTGTGCTGAGCCGGTTGGTAACGGATTGGGTGAGGCAGACGAATTGCTCCAATCCTGCGCGGCTGGTGACGCTGCGCAAGTCCCTGGACGATCACCGCCGCCTCCAAAAGGAATGCGCGCTGCGGGAACTGGAAGTTGAGGGCGTGGGTTCGCCGCTGAGTTCGGGATGGCGGCGATCCGTGCTTTGGCTTGAGGCAGTGCTGGGCCTGCCGATTGCGCTCTATGGATTGCTGAATCATCTGGCGATCGTTTTGGTTCTCTTCCTCGCACGGTCTTTCAAGGGAACCAACGCGCGTGCCCGCTCCACCGAGTTGACCCTGCGGGGGGTTGTGATCCTGGTGTTTTATACCCTCCAAATCTTTCTGGTGGCCCATTGGCGGGGCAGGGCAGCGGCGGGATATTATGCGCCCACCCTGCCAGTGTCCGGCATCTACCTCTGGCGGTACGTGGGATTGCTCCGGCCTCAGGCACGATTGATGTTCATTGCCCTCACGATTCCCCCACTGACGAGAAAAATCAAACGCCTGCGGCGTGAATTGTTGGAAGAACTTGACCAGACACTGACGGCGCATGAAGAAAAAACAAGCGTGGCGCAATAAGGCCGTCGAGTTTCTGCCTAACCTTGCGATCTGTTTAGGGTCAATTTTGTTCCCTGTTGGGCTACCGGAAAGCTATTCTCAACTCGCTCTTGGGGGACCCCCTCACCCGGTCCGCCCCGGCTGGTGAAGGCGCCGGTTGCGGCCCACCCTCTCCCCCAAGGGGGCGAGGGCCGTAAATTCAAATGATCGGTCGCCCCCATGAGGAATGGTGACCGACAACTGAAGTCTTGCGAGGCCAACGTGACACTATTTCTTAGTGAATCCGACGTCCGTGAACTCTTGCCGATGGAGCGCGCGCTGGAGTGCGTTGAGGCAAGCTTCGTGGCGCAGGGTAATGATCGTGCCATAAACCGTTCGCGCGAGCGAATTTTGCTGCCCCAGGTATCGTTGCATTACATGGCGGGGGCACTGCCGGAATCACAACATGTGGGCATGAAAATCTATACCGTTACGCGAGATGACTTCCGTTTTTATGTCCTTCTCTTTGATACTGGGAGCGGCAGGCTGCTCGCATTGATGCAGTCTGACCATTTGGGGCGCATTCGAACCGGGGCGGCGAGCGGCATCGCCACCAAATACCTCGCGCGCCCTGATGCCTCATGCGCGGCAGTGATTGGAACCGGGCGGCAGGCCCGGACGCAGCTCCA
>JARLGN010000573.1 GCA_031292775.1 Acidobacteriota bacterium
CGGCCGGAGAGGGTCTCCGAATTTGTGGTCCGGGGACAATACGTGGAAGGCTTTGTAGGGGGCAAGAAGGTTCCTGCCTACCGGACGGAGCCCAAGGTTTCGCCCACCTCGAATACGGAGACCTACGCGGCTTTCAAGTTTTTCATCGATAACTGGCGCTGGGCGGATGTGCCGTTCTATGTGCGCTCCGGCAAGCGCCTACCCTAGCGCGTATCGGAAATCTCCATTCAATTTCGCCGTGTGCCGCATCTGCTCTTTAAAGGCGCAGGCGCGGAGGGTATTGAGCCCAACATCCTGTCCATCCGCATCCAACCGAACGAGGGAATTTCGCTGAAGTTTTGCGCCAAGCTTCCCGGCACCACCATGCAGATTCGTCTCGTGGAGATGGAATTCCTTTACGGCGAATCGTTCGGTGCGGCACCGCCCACTGCCTACGAGACTCTGCTGCTCGATTGTATGCTTGGCGATGCCACCCTGTTCAATCGGGCCGATGCCGTGGACTTGTCGTGGGAGTTGGTAGACCCGATTCTGGAGCGCTGGAAACAGGATGGCCAGAATGGGTTGTTCCAATATGCCGCCGGCAGTTGGGGACCCCAAGAGGCTGATGACTTTATCGAACGCGACGGCCGGCAGTGGCGGAGGCTGTGAGGAAGAGTAGCCAGAAAGCGGAAGGCGGAAGGCAGCGGGCCGCGAGTGGGGAGGGGCGAAGTTGACGAGGGGATAAAGTGACAGGTTCCCGCCACATCAGGCCGACGATTTTTTTGTGGGCTTGGTTTCGTAGGCTTACTTTGTTCTTGACGCGGAAGTCTGCCGGATTTATTCTAGGCTATTGTTCCGGCAACCGCTGGCCGTTTCTGCTCTCTGACCGGCCACGAGAGCTGGCCCCTTGCAGGAAGAGTTGAAGCGAGATCCCCATGGTCTTGGTAGCTAGTCCCGATTTCGAATATTTGAGCACACCTCAGCGTAGCGCGCGGCAGTTTCTCCGCGTTCCCCATGACTGGAAAAGCGTTCACACAGAGGCCGCTGAGACGGTTTGTGCCCTCGGTGTTGGGCGCTTTGAGCCAGGGAGAACACAGAGAGAGAGCGCCACGACGGGGAAATTCGGCCCTCCGAGGCCACGATGTTGATGAAAATACAACCGGTTAGCGAAGAATTGGAAATTTTTCTAGGATCGCAGTCGGATGTCACGTATCTGAAAAAAAAGATGTTACAAGAATAGTGCCTGAGTTGGGTGGGAGAAAAGGGGAATTAAAAAATGAAGGATGATCCCACGATATTTATGAAAACAAACGAGATAATTGTTTGACTTTGGTCAAATTCGCCCCTAACCCACGATGTTGATGAAAAATAAGGAACTTATCGGATGTATGCCACGATGTTATTGAAACAAAAGGAGTAATGCATTGGGTGGCACCATTCAGGAATTTGCCCTAGACGAGCCTCGACCGGCCAACGTAGCGGAAATTGAAGCAGGACTTTCCGCCATGTGGAGGAGCGCGGCGGAAGCCTCCGGGTCAGAGTCGGCGGTTACTCGTGCGTCCGCATTGACCCTGCTTGTTTACGTGGACCGGGAGGAGTCGGCGCGCGAGGTGAGCAACATGCTGGCCGAGGTGACTCGGCAGAATCCTTGCCGCGCCGTGCTGATGGTGATGGACCCCAAGGGGACACCTCCTGGCCTGACGGCTACCCTTTCGGCCCACTGTCACAGGGCGGAGTCCGCCGAGAAGCAGATTTGCAGTGAACAGATCACGCTGAATGCAAGGGGCGAAATGGGCCCCGAGCTCATCAGCGTCGTGCTTCCCCTTACGGTTTCAGGGTTGCCGATTTACCTTTGGTGGCGGGCGGAGAGCTTTGCCATGCCCGCTTATTTTGACCAAATCCTCCGGATGACCGAGCACGTGATTGTGGATTCCGCGAGCTTTGCCGCCACCGGCGCGGATTTGAGGGCATTAGCAGCCTGGCTGGAGAAACACTCCGGCCGAATTCGCCTCTCCGACCTGAACTGGGCACGGGCAACGCCCTGGCGTGAAGTGATGGCCCAGTCTTTTGATTCTCCTGACCGCAGACCTTATCTCCACCACATCTCTTCGGTTCGCATTGAGTACGAAATGGAGTCGGCGCGGCTGACCGCGCAACGCGCCCAGAGCCTGCTGCTGACGGCATGGCTCGCCACTCGCCTGGGATGGGAATTTCGGCGGACGGAATCGCACGGAGAAAACCAGCCGCGCTCGTTCTTCTTTCAATCGGGCGATCGCGAAATCAAGGTGGAAAGAGTCTTAAGGAAAGTGGAAGGCGGGTGCGGGGTTTGTTTTTCCTTTGAAATTGAGGCCGAGGGCGCGCACTTCTCCTTCTCGCGGGGAACCGACGGCAAAGTCGTGCAAACACGCGCCGAGGTTCCGGGCCAGCCGCCCATCGGCCGCACCGTGCGGATTGAAGCCGAGAACGAAGTGGAGATATTGAACGATGAGTTGATGGTGTCTGGCCGCGACCACGTTTATGAGGAAGCCCTGGCTCTGGTGGCAAGAATGACGAGGTATTGAAAAGAACGTTATCAGTTCTCAGTAGACAGTCCTTAGTAAGGGTTGTTGCTGAAAACTGATAACTGACGACTGACGACCAGTTCTATGACCAAACCTGAAATCAGAGTTTTCGATGGGCTGGAGCACTTGATCTGGGCTGCGGCCTCGGATTTTGAGCAACTGGCCCGCATCAGAGCCATTGAGAAGATGCCCTTCACCGTGGCGCTCTCAGGCGGTTCGACTCCCAAGCCCCTGTATGAACTCCTCGGCAGCAGCACGTTTGCGGGGCGGGTGCGCTGGCCGAACGTCCACTTATTCCAGGTGGATGAGCGCTGTGTGCCGCCGGACGATGCCCAGAGCAATTACCGTATGATTCGGCAGGCCATGTTGGAAACGGGCCTACTACCCAAGGAGAACTTCCATCGCATGGCGGCGGAGCGTCCCGACCGCGAGAATGCGGCACGCGAGTACGCGCAGGAATTGGCGCAGGTTTTGCGTCCCGAGCCGGGAGAATGGCCGCGCCTGGACCTGGTGTTTCTCGGCATGGGGCCGGATGGGCATACGGCATCGCTTTTCCCGGGCAGTCAAGCGCTGGATGAGCACACGGAATGGGTGGCGCCGAACTACGTTGCCAAGCTCGAATCATTCCGGTTGACCCTGACTTTGCCAGTGCTGAATGCCGCGGCACGTGTTATCTTTTTGGTGTCGGGAGTGGATAAGGCGGAGACGTTGCGCCAGGTGCTGGAAGGCCCGGCGGGACACTTTCCGGCGCAGCTCATTCAACCCGCGCATGGACGCGTCAGTTGGTTCGTGGAAGAAAGCGCGGCACAACTGCTGAAGAAAAGCCGTGGATAGTGGTTAGTGGCTAGGGCGTTGAACGTGCGATATTCTTTACTAACGACTATCCACTAACCACTATGCACTGTTCTTGGGGGGTGACACCTGCAAGTCAAAATAGCTCCATCCATTCTTTCCGCGGACTTCACGCGACTCGGCCAACAAGTGAAAATTGTGGAGGAGGCCGGAGTCGACCGCATCCAGGTGGATGTGATGGATGGGCGCTTTGTTCCGAACATCACTTTTGGAACCATTGCTGTCCGCAGCCTGCGGCCGTTGACGCGCCTGACGTTGGAAGCCCATTTGATGGTCACGCCGCCGGAGGATTTTATCGAAGCTTTCTCCGAGGCGGGCGCCGACACCATCATCGTGCATCAGGAATCCACGCCGCACCTGCATCGGGTGCTGGAACAGATTCGAAGCCTGGGCAAGAAGGCGGCCGTGGCGCTGAACCCATCCACGCCGGCGTCCACGCTGTCGGAAGTGCTTGACATGGTGCAACTGATCCTGGTAATGACCGTGAATCCGGGTTTTGGCGGTCAGAAATTCATCCGGGCAACGCTGCCGAAAATTCGCCAGGTGCGCAACGCGCTGGATGAACGCGGCCTGGAATGCGAAGTGGAAGTGGATGGCGGCATCAACGAACAAACCATCGGGTGGGCGGCTGGAGCCGGTGCGGATGTGATGGTTGCCGGTTCGTCCGTGTACGACGCGCCTGACGGTGTGGGACCGGCCATTGCCCGCTTGATCGCAAGCGGTCACGTGAAGAATTAGTGCTTGAACAAGAAGTCAGCAGTCATCAATTCTCTGCAAAATCGGCCCCGCGACCGGGCTTCCACTGAAAACTGATGACTGACAACTGACGACTGCAAGAGACCAGGAAAGGGGCCGTAACCCTTCGGGCGTTGCGGCATCTAAGGTATAATTGAGGTTTGAGCCGCGTGGTCAGTCACGGCGACTGGATCCGTCAGGGTTGGCCACAAAACGCGCTCTAATTTGAACTCATAACTCTAATGACTGAACTACCTCAAGCTATTCTAGCAAGCAGTGAGGGCCATCTCGTAAGCGAGGCGAAGGCAGGGAACTATTCTGCCTTTGAGGAGCTTGTAAACCGCTACGAGAAGAAGATTTACCGGCTGGGCATGAACATCACCGGAAACCGCGAGGACGCGGAGGACGTGCTTCAGGACGCATTTCTGAAAGCCTTCGAACACCTGCCGGATTTCCGCGAAGATTCGCGCTTTTATACCTGGATTGTGCGCATCGCCGTAAACGAAGCGCTGATGAAACTTCGCAAGCGGCGAAACAGCCGGGAACTTCCCATGGAGGACTCCGAAGACGATAACGGGGAAGTGGTGGTGCGGGAGTTCGCCGATTGGAAGCCTAACCCCGAGCAGCAATATGCCCAAGCGGAGCTGGAACGAATCCTGCAGCAGGGCGTGAATTCGCTGCCTCCGGGCTTTCGCACCGTCTTTTATCTGCGCGATGTGGAAGGATTATCAACCGAAGAAACCGCCGAGTTGCTGGAATTGTCAGTGGGAGCGGTAAAGGCCCGGCTTTTTCGCGCACGCCTCCGATTGCGCGAGGAGTTGAGCAAAATCTTCAAACGAGGGTGAGACCGGTGAACTGCAACAAGGCGATTAAAGAGATCAGCGGATATCTGGACGGCGACCTGGACGAGGCATTAAAACACACCCTCGAAGCTCACTTGACCTATTGCAATCACTGCCACGCCGTATACGACAGCACGAGGAAGACGATTGACCTTTATTGTGATGGCAAGCTCTTTTCGCTTCCTGAGGATGTTCATACGCGTTTGCATGAGGCCTTGAAGCGCAAGATGCAGGAGCACGCTTAGATTTCTGCCAGCCACCGGGATGCGGCTCGCAGCTTGGGATGAACGGTACGGAGATGTGGTTTGGGTCAGTGAACGCCAGGGCAATCGGGTGGCCCGCTACCTTATGCTTGACAGTTTCGAGTGACCCCTCGTACAATTTTCTGTTCACGCATAGCGTCCGGAGGAAATAAGGTAGCGCATGGATAAAAAGAAAGCTGAGACCTTCAAGAAACGCCTCCTGACCAAACAGGAGGAGCTGTTGCGGCAGGTGACCAAATCGGAGAAGGATGGCCGCGAGGCTGATGAAGAGGCCACGCAAGACATTGCCGACAAGGCCGCGAACTCCTACACCAAAGAGTTCCTCTTCCATCAGAGTGATGAGAATCGCCGGCTTCTGCAACTTGTAAACGAAGCGCTAGAGCGCATGAAAAACGGCACTTACGGGAACTGTGTAGCGTGCGAGGAAGAAGTGCAGCAGAAGCGGCTGGAGGCGGTACCCTGGGCCCGTCATTGCATCGAGTGCCAGGACAAGCAGGATCAAGGCCTGCTTTAGTTAACCTCTGATTTTCCATCTGCGAGGTCCGTTTTCTCCCAGATCTCCGATATTCACTCTCGCCA
>JARLGN010000574.1 GCA_031292775.1 Acidobacteriota bacterium
GTAATTACCGCCATTCTGGTGAGTACCAAGAAAGCCCAATCCAACTGACTTGGTCGTTGGGCTTACGTTTCGAATTCATAGTTCAGCATTTAGCATTCAGAATTCAGAATTGATTATAATCCTATGACATCCAGCGACATTAGAACCCGATTCCTGAAGTTCTTCGAAGCGCGAAATCATCGCATTGTTCCGTCTTCGTCTCTAGTGCCGGCGAACGATCCCACACTCCTTTTCTCCAACGCCGGCATGAACCAGTTCAAGGATGTGTTTCTGGGTAACGAGCGCCGTGATTATTCACGAGCCACGACTTCCCAAAAGTGCGTGCGCGCGGGCGGTAAGCACAACGACCTGGAACAGGTGGGCCGCACCACCCGGCACCATACTTTCTTTGAAATGCTCGGCAACTTTTCTTTCGGCGACTACTTTAAGAAGGAAGTGATTCCCTGGGCGTGGGAGCTTATCACCCGGGAATTTGCCATCCCCAGCGAGAAACTCTACGTGACGATTTTTGAGGGCAAAAGCACTCCGCCGGACGACATCCCTCGTGATGACGAAGCTTACGAATGTTGGCGCGCCCTGGGTGTTCCCGCTGACCGCATTTTCGCGCTTGGTATGAAAGACAATTTCTGGCAAATGGGTGAAACCGGTCCATGCGGACCGTGCTCGGAAATTCACTATGACATGGGCATCGCCGCCAGTGACCAGGGGCACACCGATTGCAAGTTTCCCTGCGACTGTGGACGTTACGTGGAGCTATGGAATCTCGTGTTCATGCAATTCAACCGCGATGAGCAAGGCGTGATGACTCCACTTCCGAAGCCTTCCATTGACACGGGCGCGGGCCTGGAGCGTCTGGCCGCCGTGCTGCAAGGCAAACTTTCCAACTTTGAAACCGATTTGTTCCGCCCGCTGATTGAAGAAGCCGCTGCGCTCGCGAATGTGGAATACGGCGCGAATCATGATGCCGACGTTTCGCTCCGCATCATCGCCGACCACGCGCGCTCTGCGACTTTTCTGATTTCCGATGGTGTGCTCCCTTCAAATGAGGGCCGAGGATATGTGCTGCGCCTGATCATGCGCCGCGCCCTTTACCACGGCCAAACGCTGGGCCTGAACGAACCTTTTCTCTATAAGATCAGCAGTCGCGTTGTGGACATGATGAAAGACGCCTATCCGGAATTGGTCCAAACTGCGCCGCACGTGGCCAAGGCCATTAAAATTGAAGAAGAAAAATATGCGCAGACCACTAGGATCGGAATCGAGAAACTCAATGAGGCACACGTCGTCCTCGATTCAGGAGAGGTTACGGACTTCGCGACCTGGATGACCCGCCCGCCGAGCGGGAGGCGACAATTGACCGATACGACAGCGCCCGCCGCTCCGTCCACGCTAGGGTACATTCGCGGCGACGACCTGTTCACACTTCACGACACTTTTGGACTGCGCCCGGATTTCGTTGAGGATATGGTCAAGAACTATGGGCTCACCGTCGATCGCGATGGTTACGAAGCCGAGATGCAGAAACAGCGAGAACGCGCCAGGGCATCGTGGAAAGGGGCGGAGAAGAAAATTGCCTCGCCATTGTTTTTGAAGCTGGCGGAAGATGGAAAGTCCGTTTTTGACGGTTACACACAAACCAAATCGACCAACTGCAAAATTGCCGCGTTAGTCGTAAACGGCCAAGCCGTCGGCGATGTGCAGGCCGGCGCCAAAGTTGAAATTGTTCTCGACCACACACCTTTCTATGCTGAGTCGGGCGGACAAGTGGGTGATACGGGCCGCTTCGTTGCGCCGGGAACTGACCACGAAGTGGCGCACGTTCAAGAGACTTATCAACCGGTGAGCGGATTGATCGTCCATAAGGCTGTGGCACGCGAAGGACTCCGGATGGGAGACGTAGTAACGGCCGTGGTTGATGCTGAGCGGCGGGATGCGACGCGGCGGAATCACACCGCGACACATTTGCTCCATGCGGCATTGCGGAAGACACTGGGGACGCACGTCAAGCAGGCGGGTTCGCTGGTGGCGCCGGACCGCTTGCGTTTCGACTTCACCCATTACACGGGGCTGGGCGAGCAAGACCTCCTTGATGTTGAGGATCTGGTGAACCAGCACGTGCTGGCCAATGAGGAAATGCAGACCCAGGTGATGGACCTCGACGCCGCCGTCAATACCGGCGCCATGGCCCTGTTCGGCGAGAAGTACGGCGACCATGTGCGGGTGGTTTCGGTGGGTGACGGCAGCTATTCGCGCGAACTCTGCGGCGGCACGCACGTGCGCAGGACAGGTGACATTGGCCTGTTCAAGATTGTGTCGGAAGGCAGCGTGGCCGCCGGCACGCGTCGCATCGAGGCCTTGACGGGCACTGGTGTGCTCGATCAGCTACGACGGCAAACCAAGTCCTTGGCGCAGGCTTCTGAGGCGCTGCACGCGAAACCCGGGGAACTGATCGAGGCCATTGCGAAGCTTTCCGAGAGCGAGAAGAAGTTTCGCAAGGAAGTTGATGCGCAGCAAATGAAGAACGCGGCATCGGCGGCCGGCGACTTGGTGCAGCAAGTGCGCGAGATCAAAGGCGTGCGGGTGTTGGTGGCCCGTGTCGAAGTGACGGACCGCTCCGCCATGCGCCAGATGATTGACGATCTGCGCGGCAAAATTCAATCCGGGGTCATTGTACTGGGCAGCGTCGCCGAGGGAAGAGTTTCCCTGATCGCGGCAGTGACGAAGGACCTTACTGCCAAGCTTGACGCCGGCAAGATCGTAAAGCAGGCGGCGACTTACGTTGAAGGCTCAGGCGGTGGGCGCAAAGACCTGGCCGAGGCTGGCGGCAAGAACCCCTCGAAGCTCGACGAAGCCCTCCAGGCATTGCCGGGAATCATCGAGCAGATGCTCTAACCCGGATTGCTCGCCAGAATCTCAGTTCTGGGGCGGCTGGCAATGCGGCCCTGCGCACCGCCGTTTATTTATCTTGACAAACGGTGGAAGTAGGCTAGAATGGAGGGGTGAGGATGGGTGCCGGTTTCCTCACCAACGGCAACGGCTAAGGCAGGAGCGTGCGCCCTTTGCCCGGAGAAGAGAAGGTAATCGCCATGCTGCCTTTCCCGGCTCAAATCGCCCCAGATTTCCTGATGACATTCTGTCCTTCTTATCCTTTCGCCGGAAAACTGCCAAAGCTCAGAACATGCTGAAAACGAAGGATCTTCGGACCCCTTTTTTCATCCCACAAAGCTGATAACAAACTGAAAATAAGCCAGTTGTTTTAGTTTATCACAATGTGAGAATGGCATGACAAGTTGTCTGTCAGGGGCGCACACTCCATCGCCCGCTCGCCGCGAAGAAGCGGTAAGAAGTTCGGGTTGCCCAGAATTCTACACGGCGGAGATTTCTTCCATGAGGGTGCGCGCATCAGGGGGCCGGTTCTTGGGGTCCTTCTGGATCATTCTCATCACCAGGCTGGCGACGCTGGGAGGAATATTGAGTTCGGGACGAACCTGCTCAACGGGGAGTGGTGCTTCCTGTACCTGCCTCAAGGCGATTTCAATGCCCTCGCCTTCAAAGGGCCTGCGCCCAGTCAACATTTCGTAGAAAACGATTCCCAGGGAGTAGATATCGGACGCCGGCACGTAAGCCTGGCCGGAGATTCTTTCCGGCGGCATATAATGGAGCGGGGCAAGCAATCCTGTCGGCATGTCGGAATCCGAAAGCTCCGGCAAGGCGTCTTTCACACGGTCCAGGCTGAAATCGAGGAGTTTCGTCTGCTCCGATTTGGCAGCGCCGGTCAGCAGGATGTGTTCCGGCTTGATCTCGCCGTGCATCATCCCCACCTGCTGTCCCGCGTCGAGAGCGAAGGCGACTTCCCACACAATGCGCGAGGAGCGGGCAACACCGAGGGAGGTTTCCTGATCAATGACCTTCCGCAAGTTCGAGCCCCGCAAGTATTCCGTTACCAGGAACAGCACTCCGTCTTCCGCCTGGCCGAGGTCGAGGGTACGAACGACGTGAGGATGCTGGAACCGTTGCATGCGCTGGCAATACTCGGAAAGCTCATTGATGAGGTCGGCGGTTGGAATATTCCAGGGAGTAACGAGCTTCAGGGCACAAATATCGCCGCCGCTTGTATCCAGCGCGGTGTAGATCGGCCCCAAGCGGACCTCCGCGATCTTGTCGAAGATCTTGTATCGTTGGGCAATCAGGCTCCCCTTCTTCCACCCCTCGAAGAAAGCGGGCGAGTTGGTGGACTCGCCCAAGCTTCTTTCTCCTGTAGCGCGGGTTGCAGGGGCAGCCACGGGAGTGACTGACGGGCTTGTTCTTTCGCAGGCCTCAATCGCTTTGATGACAGCGGCGGCATTGGCAGGGCGGCGCGCGCGGTCTTTCTCCAGCATCGACATCACGAGGTCGGCGAGACAGGTGGGAATGCGCAGGCGGGCGGCGTCCTCGTGCAGCGGCCGGGGAGCTTCACCCACATGCGCCAAAAACCATTCCGCCTGCGAGTCCGCGTGAAAGGGCAGGGTGCCGGTCAGCATTTCGTAGAAAACAATTCCAAGAGAATAAAGGTCCGAGCGGCCGTCCAGTTCCTTTTGGCGAACCTGCTCGGGCGACATGTACTCCGGTGTGCCGATGGCGTAGACCGTCCCTGTGGCGGCCAGGCTCATGGCGCCGGCCTCATCCTTCAACCGGCCTTCGCGAAGTTTGGTAATGCCGAAGTCCAGAACCTTGACGATGTCTCCTTCCGCACCCTTGATCAGAGCAATATTTTCAGGTTTGATATCCCTGTGGATAATGCCCAAATCATGAGCAGCGCCCAACGCCGACGCCACTTGCTTGGCGATCGAGCAGGCGCGCGGGACCGGCATAATTCCCTCGTGTTGAAGGACATCGCGAAGCTCACGACCGTCAATGAACTCCATCACGATGCAGTGGCGGCCGTCTTCGGTTTGGTCCACGTCGTCGACTCGGACGGCATTGGGATGTTGCAGGCGTCGAGCCACAAAGGCTTCGCGCAGGAAACGCCGGACGAAATCCTCGTGTTGCATCAGCGCCGGGTCCATCACTTTCAGCGCCCGCACTTCGTTGAACAGCAGGTGGAGCGCTTTGTAGACGTGACCCATCCCGCCCTTTCCCACCTTGGCGAGGATACGATACTTGTTGCGGATCGTTGTGCCGACGGCATAGACCGCAGGGTCGTCCAACTCCGCACCATCGAGTGGGCAGAAGGCAAACTCATCCGGATAAGGCGTTTGGCAGGAAGTGCAGCGTTTCATCGCAGAGGACCTACAAAAACAGCACAGTATAACACCACGAAGGCGATAGCAATCAATTGTCTTGATGGCTGAGATGGACAAGGTCAATTGGCCATTGCCAAGGAGCAAGGGATCCAGGCACTGCCAGCCGCAGGCAGAGACGTGGCGGTCACGTAATGGGCGGTAGCTGGAGGGAAGGGAACATCCGCAGCAGAATCGTACTGGACAGGCGACGCCAAGCTTGGCAGAATGGTTAGCACGTTCAATTCGGGGCGTGGCGCAGCCTGGTAGCGCGCTTGCCTTGGGCGCAAGAGGTCCGCGGTTCGAATCCGCGCGCCCCGACCAACACCCCAAAGTGATGAGTTTCAGTAAGCCATTTGCTAGAAGTACAAATTCGTACAAGTTACGTGCGCCACAGAACATCCACCAGCTTTGAGGCCGCTTCTTGCTTAGCCGATGCGATGGCTTGGGTGTAGATGTTCATCGTGGTTTGGATGTCAGCGTGGCGCAAGAGATCCTTATGAACGGCTGGAGTGGTGCCCAGGGCATGAATTAGGGTTGAAAAGGTGTGCCTAAACGTATGCCAGCCAATATTGCCGATTCCTGCTTTTGCCGCTGCTGGCTTGAGGTGGTCGGTAAGAATCCCATCCGGCCAGCGGGGTCTCCCGCTTGCGCCTGCAAAGATGAAATCCGAATCAGCCGGGTAGGTCGCAAGTCCTCTGTGCCCTAGAAGGACCACGGCGAGGTCGGGGTCAAGGGGGAGAATGCTCTCCGATGCTTCCGTTTTGGTCGGGTAGATTTCACCTTCTACGCAGCTCCGCTGGATTTTGATAGTGAGGTTGTCGAAATCAATGTCCCCCCACTGCAGGCCTAGGAGTTCGCAAACCCGTAAACCCAAGCAAGCGACGGTTATGACCATCGTCTTGTAGGGCTCGAAGAGTTCGCCAACGAGCGCCTTGAACTCCGCCGGCGTGAGAATTCGGGGTGTTTTCAGCCTCTTCCTCGACTGGTGAACGAGGTCGATAGGGTTTCTTTCCATGATCTCCCATCGAATCGCGGCTTGGTACATTGTGTGCATCAGGTTTCGGACGTGAGA
>JARLGN010000575.1 GCA_031292775.1 Acidobacteriota bacterium
CGAAAGATTGTCACCGGATTCAGCCATCGTAACCTCCCAAATGTGACGTATTGTAGGGCTGTTCGCGGACCGCGCAACCTCATAATTTCAAATATCTCCTTGCCTTTCAATGACTCATCCGGAAAATCAACTAACTCTTTTATTTTCATCAACTCATTGGGAGCACTATTTTTGCGCCTTTGTTTTCAATCGACTATTGGGAGCAACCTTCATTTTTAACATCTTTTTTTCACCGCTCCTTTGTTTTCATCAACTTATTGGGAGCACTTTTTTCCCCTTTGTTTTCAACAAGGGATTGGGAACAATCTTCATGATGATCGTCCTTTATCTTTCTGGTGATTTTCTCAGGGCGTGCTTCAGGATGGGAGGGGAATGCGGGGTCGCCTTGCGCCAAGGCCTTCATCGCACATCTAGCCTATATCGTATGACCTACTTTGTCAAGATGGCAAATTGTCACCGTTCGGTCCGGCGCGGCGGTGGCGGCAACCCAAAACGGATTTCACCACGGAGGCCACAGAGGTCACGGAGCAAGCGAGCGAGTAGCCACGGTCAGTGCAGTTCTGACCGTGGTCTTTTCTTAGGACCGATACCGTGGGGACGGCTGCAAATCGCAGAGCTGAATTGGGCACGCCTCCGCAACATTGTCCTGTGAATACTTGTTGTGACTCTCTCACAATCAATCTTGCGACCTCGCTTTCAGCCCTTTCTGCACGGAATCGATATGGAATTATTCCGGCAGGTGATGTCAACGGTATCAAGTTAAGAACTCACGGTCAAAACTGCGCTGACCGTGGCTACTCGGGTCTTCAACACCACGATTCATGCCGCGATTCTTAACGCGCCGCCAAGTCCCCGTAGGAGTACAATGGCGCGTACCAATCACAGGAGGTGTGCATGTCCGAAATGATCATTCGTCCTACTTTGAAGTTCATCTATCTTGGATACGCGGTGGTGGTTGTGACTGTGGTGGCCTGGGCGGTGGCGGCGACGCAGATCCATTGGCCGGCCGACGTTCCGGCGGCGTTACACGTTTGGATTCCCTGGCTGCCCGTGCTCCTTCTGCTATGGCCGTTAAAGCGCCATCTGCACAATCGCCTGACCAGGATGACGATTCTTGATGACCGGCTGCGGTACGAAACGGGCCTGCTGAGCAAGACCACGCGCACCATCCTGGTGTCGCGAATACAGGATGTGACCGTGCATCAGAGCGTGGGGCAGAGAATGTTCGACGTGGGCAGTCTTTCCATTGAAACTGCGGGCGAGGCGAGCCGGGAGACGATTCACAATATCGACCGGCCGCAGGACATCGCGGACGTCATCAACCAGCGCTCCCAGACGAAGAATCCCGTCGAGCCCAACGCCTGAGAACGAGACAGACACCCAAAAGAATATCCAGGGGCAAAACGCAAAAATCCTTCCAACCGCAGAGGCACGGAGGCGCAGAGGTTCGGAAGCCAGAGGTGGAGGGCAAGTTTTGAAGGGTAAAGGATGAAGGGTAAAGGGTAAAAGCCGTGACCCCTCACCCCCGGCGCTCAGAGAGAAGAGAACGGGGCTACTGGACGATCGCGCCATTGAGCTGCTCGCTCGTCACTTGTCACTCGTCACTGCCCCACGGTGGCCACTTGTCGCGACCGGATTCGTCGGAAACCTCGACGTCGCGCCGGCCGTACCGCTGGCGCACCACCAACGCGTAATGGACAGCCGAGGCCAACGTCAGAGCGGCAGCAAGGTAAATGAAGATGGTGACAACATCACCGGTGAAGAAAGGGACGCGAGCCCGGTGACCGACCGCCACGAAGAGGGTTGCCACTTGCGCGGCGGTGGACGCCTTTCCCAGCAGGGATGGATGGAAGGGCCGGTATCCGGCGACGAGGCAGATCAAAAGTGCGGTCATGACGATGGCCACATCCCGGCTTAGCACGGTAATCGTCAACCACCAGGGCAACGCTCCGCGAAACGCCAGAGTGATGTACCCGGTGGTCATCAAAAGCTTGTCGGCAATCGGGTCCAGCGCCACGCCCAGGGCGCTCTCCTGCTTCAACAGGCGGGCGACAGTGCCATCCAGAACATCCGAGAGGGCCGCCGCCATCAGGACCGCCAGCGCGGCACGATAGTGCTGGTCCAGGATCAGGATCGCGAATACCGGCACGAAAACCAGCCGCAGCAGGGTGATCTGATTCGAGGGTGTTAAGAGTCGGGTGACCATGACCAGTCAGCTAATTTAGCGGCTTCGGTGGAAGGCTGTCAATGCAGGGGCTTCTTTGCCTGCCTTTTAAGCCTTTCCTGCACGGCAGGGCTTTGGAGTTCGCGCCAAGCGTCAGAGGCAATCCAGCGCGCGGCACGGGAATCCAGGCGTTGAATCTGGCGGGCCGCGGCGATGGCCGTCCGGTTCAGCGCAGGGTTACGCTTTCCGATCTGGCGAAGCGCCCAATTCACGCCTTTCTTCACGCCATTTCTATCATCCATCGCGGCACATTTGATCAGGGGTATAAACTTTAGAAAAGCTTCGTCAACGGCAGACTTGTCGGCCACGGCCAATCCGGCCATCAAAGAAAATGCCGCCCGCTTGACGAACTCTTCCGGCCGCGCGCTCCACTCCACGCATTTCTGATGAGCAAACCTGGTGTAGCGAAAAAGGTTGATGCAAGCGCCATCGCAGATAGCCCAGTTGTCAAAGTCCCTGGCCCATTTGAGCATCTGGCGCTCAGTAACCTTGGCGGGGTCGTCGACCATTGTTGCCAGAGCGCGCGCCTCGAAAATTTCCGAAGCCCATAATTTCTGCGCCAAGGCGTGATCGCGGCCGATTTCACGCGCCAGTTTCTTCAGCGCTGGAGTCGACCATCCGCCGTAGACTTTCTTCGCCACAATCCCGTACCGCGCCATTCCCTCCACCGCGTGGGGGTCTGGGCGAGAGGTAAGCAGTTGCAGAATCTCTTCACAGTTCATGGCAAGCTCTGGAATGTTTTTCCCTGCCCCCAACCGATCCACCGATGTGCGTTCGCTAAAAGCAGAGCAATTCGGCTGAACATCGAACGCAGTTTTAGATTTTACGGTCGGCAGTGAGGTAGGTTGCTACGTCCTTCCTCTGGCGGGGGTAAATTCTATCACAACCCTTAAAGAGGCTGAGATAACAGCTCCCATCCATAGACATCGCTTGAAAAGCCCCCGGGTCCCGAGTATGATTCGGCCAGTTGTCCGGCCTCGGATACAGGTCCCAATGTGAGTGGCGCTGGCGCGCGGTAATCGCTCACGTAAGCCGGCAGACCGAGGCAAGATTGCTTTTCCGTCGAACCAACCATCCGGCCGTCCGCGGGTAGTCGGACCGAGCTGGAGGTGCCAAAAATCAAATCTCAGGACCCATCGAGGAGGGATATCACTATGTCATTATGCATCAAAAGGATTCTCACGGCGTTGGTCGTCTTAAGCGCGTGCCTGGTTTTCCTGACTCCGGAAGCTGGCAATTCGGCCGAGTATGGGCACGTGACGGAAATGAATTTAAGGGCGTCACCGAACGATTGGCACGGGGGTTGCCCGGTGACCATCAATTTCAATGGCAGTATCAGCGTCAATGGACCCAATACTGTCACCTACGGCATTAAGCGGTCCGATGGCGGGTCAGGCGAGGGACCACAGACGCTCCACTTTGGCTCCGCAGGAACCAAACACGTTCATTTCACTTGGCGGCTGGGTTCGCCGGGCGAGAACTTTCGCGGTTGGGCACAGATCGGCAGCGGCAACGCGCGCTCGGATAGAGCTGAGTTCCAGATTCATTGCCACAGGTAGAACGAACTTATAGGTTGGTCAAGCGTTAACGTTGGTTCAATCGGGGCGTGGCATGGGGGTCATATTCCCCAGCACGCCCCGGATGTATTTAAGCGATTTGTGGGAGCGATTAGACAAGCCCCAGTTTCGCCATCCGAGTCCCGCGCGCACTCAAACCCCCGGGCCGCTGATTCCCAGATACTCCTGAATGGTCAGCCCAACCTTGGCGTGGAACCGTTGGGAGAGCGAGGGGATTGAGCCGCTGGGTTCATCGACAATGATGCGTTCCAGCCGATGCATGGGGAAGAAAACCGTGTTCAAGCTGACGCCGGTTTCCTCCTGCTGAATGACCTGGCGGATAAAGTCGTCAAAGGTCTCGATGCCGATTCCCCGCACCGTTACACCTTTTGCCTCCAATAGCAAAATTTGCCCCCATATTTTTTCCTTGGGTGAGGTGAGGCTGACGATGACGATGCTGTTCAGTTCCACAATTGTCTCCTCAATGGCCGTAGCGGAGCTCGCCCGCTTCAATGCGGACAGGCAGATGATTCTGCGCAGGTGGAAGCGGGCAGGTAGCATAAGGAGTGAAGGCGCAGGGCGGATTCACCGCCTGGTTGAAATCCAGAACTACTTCGCCGTTCTTGGCGCCTGCCGTGTTTAGAAACCGCCCCGACGGATACGTTTCCTTGCCCGCGGTCAGGTCTCTGAAAATGAAGAAGAGTTCATTGCCCGCGCTGACGGGATCCAGGCGGTACTGTCGTCCCTTGAGTGTGAATTCCACATAGCCCGGGCAGTCTTCCTGCTCCACATCACCAAGAATATTGGGAACTGCAATCTTCCTGGGCGGCGTGTAAGGCACAAACTTTGCCGTCACCCGATACTCCTCCGCGACCGGAAACCAATGGGTGCCCGTAAACTTACGGCGTGCTTCGCTGTCCTTATCCTTCAGACGAATTCCAAAACGATTCCCGCGATGAATAACAAACATGGAAAGACTACGCACGCGCAAGACGTCGGGCGATCCTATTGAATCA
>JARLGN010000576.1 GCA_031292775.1 Acidobacteriota bacterium
AGAAACTCCTGGCCCTTTTCGTAGGAGGTCACGCAGAGGATGGTGATGGGTCTGTCTGCCGGCATTTGCTGCGAACTCACAATTTCCCGCATGGATTCGCGGATTATACCCGGCTTTCCCGCGCCGGAAAGAGGAATTGCAGGAATGGGCCGACGCGTTGGGACCATGCGGCTTCGTTGTGTTCCGCGCCTTCGACGCGCTGGTAGTGCAGGTCGCGCCCCAATTGCCAGCCTTTGCGAAGGAGGATATCGCGGAAGCGCTCCACATCCTCCACGGTGCTGGCGCCCTCGCGCGTGCCCGCGTCCAGCCAGATTCGCGGAATGGGCTGAACGGGGGCTGCGGCGGCAAAACGCAGGAGCACACGTTCGTTCCACCAGACGGAAGGCGAGAGGGCAGCGATCTTGCCAAAAATGTGAGGCAGGCGGAGTCCCAGGTAGAGAGAAACGAGCCCGCCCAGCGACGAGCCGCCGATGCCCGTTTTTTCGACCGCGCCCGAAACACGATATCTTTCCTGGAGGAATGGCCGTACTTCCTCAAGCAAAAACTTGGCATAGCGATTCGCCCGGCCCCCTCCCAGCCTGGGAACACTCGTGGGCGTGTATTCTCCCAGGCGCTGTTTGCCGGCGTTGTAGATGCCCACGATGATCAGCGGAGCCACCTGGCCAGCATGGATCAGCTCATCGGCGGTTTGGCCAACATTCCAGTCCATCCCGGGAACAAAAGAGGTTGCACCATCAAAAAGATTCTGCCCGTCGTGGAGATAAAGGATGGGAAAGGCGCGGGGTGCGTGCGGATCGTAGCCCGGCGGCAGATAGACGATCAGGTCGCGCTGGTTGCGCAAGAAGCGCGAAGCAAACTGCTCGTGCCTGAGGAGGGTTGGCGCACTCACGGAACAATGACAACCAGAAGATCTTTAGGCTCGACGCGCTGCACGGGCGTCACCAGCAACTCGGTGATGCGGCCCGCAATCTGCGCATAAATGTTGGATTGCATCTTCATGGCTTCCGATGTCACCAGTCTAGCATCTGGCGTCAAGAACCTGACAGCATCGTGGATGCAATTGCCAGGATCGGGGTTTTTCGGTCTTCGTCATTCAAGTGCGTAACCCCTGTCTTGCCCGATGTGGTTTCCTGCTTGACACTGCCGGCTGAAAAATCATAATGGGATTGAAGAACGTTAGCGCAGCGGATATTTGGAACCTGAATCAGGAATTGTTCGAGAGACCCGGCATGGGATCATGAGGGGGCGTTTTTGGCCTGCCACGCCTTGCCCCCGGCGCGTCCGTCAAATTTCTGCGAAGATTTCTAGCCCCTGGATTGGAGAATCCGCATGACCTTTATCGGCCGGAAGTTCTTTCTAGCCAGCTCTGTTCTGTTCGCTCTCATGCTTGCCCGCGTCTCGCCATCCTTGGCGGCCGACGACGACGCAAATAGGTACAAAGAAAGTGGCACCGTCTCTGCATTTACCACCAAGGGAGGCTATGTCTATCGGGTTGTGACGGACACACGGATTTACCAGTTGCTCTGTGCCAACTCCCAGATTTTCAACTTCGGTCCTCCAGCCTGCAAGCAGGACGGAAAGCCGATTGCCGCCGGCGATGTGCTTCATTTCCGCCTGGACCAGGACTGGGCCTATGCCGCTGGTAAACCGGGAGATTCGGAGCAGAAGTTTCGCGTGATCAGTACGGAACTCAAGGAGATCCCGAAAATCCCGTCTCCCGCAACTCTGCCCACTGACCAGAATGCAAAGGTGAGCAAAGAGCTGGGTGTTGCGGTTGGCACCGGCATGCATGTGAAGGGCTCGCAAGGAGCCAGTTGGGCCAGGCCCGCCAGCGGTGGCGGCCCAGTCACTGCCGCGCCGGGGAGCACAGGACCAATTACAGGCGTCCCTGTCACAGGCGGTCCCCCCGTGACGGTCGTAGCGGTTAGCCCGGGCCCGGGACCCGTTACAGGCGTCCCTGTCACAGGCGGTCCCCCCGTGACCGTCGTGCCCATGGGAGGAGCCCCAACCGGCGCCCCGGCCGGGGGCGGTATGGTTATGCACCCCGGCGGCGGCGCCCCTGTGTGGTTTCATTTGTTGCGAATCCAGACCGATACCCACGTCTACGAGGTGGAGTGCACGAATAAACCGTGCGTGCTGTGGGACAAGCAAATCAAACTGGGCGACAGCGTCACGCTTCGAACCGACAAGTAGTGGATCTACTTGATTCCGGACCCCAGCGACCCCAGACCGGAAGTGAGGTACAAAATCCTGGGAATCGAGCTGATCCAGCCCGCCAAGGAAGAGAAAAGCACCAATTGACGGTGTGTCTTCACTCGACGAGCCTACATCCTTGGGTTTCTGGCAACCGTAAACTGTAGAGGTTGTCGAGCTCACCGAAAAGAGAGCGCCGACCAGTGTTCAGCCGCCGCGAGGCAAACCGCTTGTGCTTGATAAGCGTTGGTCCGCTCACGGAGTGATGCTGACCAGAAGATCCTTGGGCTCGACGTGCTGCCCAGGCGTCACCAGCAGCTTGCTGATGCGGCCCGCAATCGGCGCATAAATGTTGGATTGCATCTTCATGGCTTCCAGGGTCAAAAGTTTAGCACCACGCTCCACGGTATGGTTCACCTGCACGGCAATGCCACTGATGAGACCCGCCGTGGGGGCGCCCACCTGGCCGGGATCTTCCGGATTCGCCTTGGGGTGGCTGCGCTCGATGACGCGCAGAGCACGATCGCGAACGTTGACTTCGCGCGGCTGGCCGTTCAACTCAAAGAAAAGCGTGCGCGTCCCATCGGGATGCGCTTCACTGATGGTCAGAAATTTCACGATCATGGTCTTGCCGGACTCGATCTCCACGGTAATTTCCTCGGCGGGCTTCAGTCCGTAGAAAAAGGTAGGGGAAGGCAAGACCCCCACATCGGCATACGTTTGGCGGAAATGGTCGTATTTCAGGTAGACCTCGGGATAGAGAAGATAACTGAGCAGCGCGTCGCGATGCACCGGGTGGCCGACTTTGGCCTCGAGCTGTGCCTTCTCCTGATCCTGGTGCACGGGAGGGAGGCTGGCGCTGGGCCGGCCTTTC
>JARLGN010000577.1 GCA_031292775.1 Acidobacteriota bacterium
AGATCAACGGTAATCCGGAATTGAAAGCAGCAGCGGGATTACCCACGATTCGGGCAACAGCCAATGCGTAGTGCCTCGTCAGATGGGCGCCACGGCATATCGAGCGGACGAAGTAAAACCTTCACGCGCCACGACTCCAAATTTCCCGCGCGTGCCCCCGCTCAAAAGAGCGCAGTCACGGACTTCACCCTTTCTTGCCGGCCGGACCAGGTGAAGACTCAGGGCGCATGAACTTGTGACGGGGTTTTCGTCCTCGCGGTTTTCTCACGCGATCCTTAATTATGATGCGCTGGCAATCGCAGCAGACAAGGTGAAATCCGCTCGGAGAATTTACCAGCCGTGAAGAACCGCAATTAGGGCAAATCGGTTGAGAGGCCATAAGGAGAAGAAGCTTAGCATAGGTTAGAGGCCGCGCCTAGTTACGAACCAGTATAATTGTAAGAGTATAGTAAAAAGTTAATATCTCGGTTTCTTATGACTTCTATTAATGCGTCTGCGGGCGCCAGCCGCCATATCATCGCGACCCGGGCGCAAAATCCGTTGATTTGAGGGATACTGTACGGTCGCGTACAGATTTTGCCCCGATGGACGTTCCTCCGGGCCGTCTGATCCGGGGAAATATTGATGCAAGGATGCCGATTGCAATTGGCGATTGAATGACACAACAGGAGCACCAGCAAGCCGTATACAACCGCCGATTCGCCGGAATCGAACAACGCCGGCTGGAAGTGTGGCAGACTCTCGCGCATCATTACTTTCGTCAATGGGTAAAACCGACGGACACGGTGCTGGACGTGGGCGCCGGGTATTGCGAATTTATCAACACCATCTCAGCGACCCACAAATATGCTCTGGACTCAAACCCCGCCACCGCGGATAAGGCGGCCCCGGGCGTTTCGGTGCTTTCACAGGCGGCGACCGGGCAATGGTCCATGCCCGCGGATTCAGTCGACGTCGTCTTCAGCAGCAACTTCTTTGAACACCTCCCGAACAAACAGGATTTTACCCATTGCATCTCCGAAGCCTACCGTGTGCTGCGCCCACAAGGGCTGTTGATTGCATTGGGACCAAACATCCGGTTTTGTTACGATGTTTATTGGGACTTCGTGGATCACCATTTGCCGCTCAGCGATCGCTCGATGGTGGAAGCGTTGGAAATCGCGGGGTTTCGAACTGAGTGCGTCAAACCGCGATTCCTCCCATTCACCATGAGCGACCGGCTTCCTTACCGGCCGTTCCTGGTTCGCCTCTATTTGATGTTTCCCCTGGCACAGCGGCTATGGGGAAAACAGTTCCTGGTGATTGCGCGGAAGCCCCCAAAATGAATTCCCGAACACCTCCTCAAACAGCCCGGTGGATCGGATGGCCTGCCTGTTTCGCGCTGGTGTTCGTGTCCGCCTTTTTCCTCAGCGGTGCGCGCCAACCGCCGCTGGAACTTGATCCCTCCTGGCACGCGGCCATTGAATACGCCACCGCGCACCATTTTCAATACGGCACCCAGATTGTCTTTACCTTCGGGCCCTTGGGATTCCTGAGCACACGGACCAGCACGGGACATCTCGTGGTTGCGCGCATCGCCTTCGCATTCTTTTGGAGTGCGCTGATTGCCCTTGCCGCAATGATGCTGGCGAAACGTTTAACGGGATGGGTCCGGTATGCGTTTCTCGCCTGGCTGGTGATTTTCACACTGTCCGAGGGCATTGACCAAACCGCGTTCTTCGTATTGGCGGGCGGCACAATCCTGCTGCTCATTGACACTCCCAGAAAGCGCTGGCAGGCGCCGCTGTTTGTCTTTGCCTTCATCATCCTGGCTCTCATCAAAATCTCGTTCCTGACCGCGGCCGTCGCAAGCCTGACGCTTGTCCTGGGCTGCTGGGTTCGACAGCAAAAAACCAGGAAGGCGGCGGCGTTGGCACTGGCGGCGCCCGCGGGATTCGTCGCCTGCTGGATGGCATTGGGGCAATCGCCCGCCCACCTTTTCCCTTGGATCCGACACGCTCTGGAGTTGGAGTCAGGCTACAGCGCGGCCATGAACCTGACTCCGAAAACCCCCGTCCTTGTCGCTTCACTGGCGGCGCTGGCGCTGTTTGTGGGCACCTTGATCGCCACAACAGTGAGGGCGCGAAGTGGAATTCTGAAGTGGGGAATCCCTATAACCCTCGCACAATATGGCTTTCTGGCCTGGAAGGAAGGATTCACGCGCTCCGGCGACTGGCACACTTTTGTATTCCTTTGGTTTCTCCCGGTGGTCATGGCATTTTGTTTTATCGAAGACCTCTCGAGCGCAGGTGCGGTTTCCCATCGTTGGATACTCAATGTCGCTTTCGCCACCGGCATGGTGCTTTCCGTGGCCGCGGCGAACCTTCAGATTCCCGGATTCGGCTGGCGGCAGGTAGCGGATTTTCCCCGGCGTATCACCCACAATGTTGAAGCGCTGCTTGCCACTTTGGAAGGGCAAGCAAACGAGGCCTATGCGGATTGTCGCGATTCCAGAAATGTGCGCATGCTCCAACTCGACCGCGCGAAAGGCGTGATCGGAAACGAGTCCGTGGACGTGATGAACTATCTCCTGTTGTCGGCTGTCGTCACTG
>JARLGN010000078.1 GCA_031292775.1 Acidobacteriota bacterium
CGTGCCTGTGATCAAGGCGAATGCCTTCCATGCATTGGACACAGGCATGAGTGCCTGTGCCACCACACATGCCGCCCATGATAGGCCTCGCACTTGCGTCCCCAAGGGGTCATTTCAGGATCGAGAACCGCGGTGTAGGGTGAACTGCGCCTACCTCCGCGCTAGCTGCTTTTGTCCTGAAAGCCCAAGGGGGACTCCTTTCTCAGAGGATACCGTATGTGTGACTGGATTCATACTTTGTCGTTCGGGCAAGGTTACGGCGTGGAATCAAGCGTGAGATGCGGTTGACAGAGTTAGGGTTTGCATGGGAAGTCAGCGGTGAGAGCGTCTTCTTCACAGGTGTGGCTCGCCGTATGCCTTTTCAGCCAGAAAAGCATTTAATGCGGGTAAGTCGCGCTAAAAGTTGTACCACCAACTGTACAGGACCATGTCGTACGTTATTCCGGAATTCGAGGTGGAATAACCGCTAAGCGGGTTTGGCCCCCACGGAGCGTACATAATGTATTTGGCTTGGAAGGTTTGCACGCCTGAAGGCGAATTGGCCGAAAAACTCCCCATGAGGGATGTCGGGACGACCGGTCCCGCGGAGGACCTGAGGGAGGGAATAAGCGGTTGATTGACGGGCAACATGGGCAAGAACGTGGATGCGAACGGCATGGCGTTGAGGCTCGGCCAAATGAGGATCATGCCGTTGATCTCAACCCCTTTTGTCCCATAATGGAGTATGGGAAAGTCCGTCGCCGAGAATGGAGTACCTACATACCAGCGCGAGGAGGCCGACTTGTATCCCAAGCTCTTGACAGAGGAGAAAAAGGCGGTGGCAGCGGAGTGACAGGTAAAGCCGACAAGCAAATTCGGCAACTGCCAGATCACGCCGTTCTCCACCCATAGGTTGGTGACCGTGGGAGTCGTTGCCGGGGAAACAGGGCCGGCGAGCCTCGATTTGCTCAGCCCGGTCGGGGGCTTTGTAATCAAGTTTCCTGCAATCAAGTTTCCGCCCGGAGGTGTAATCAAGTTTCCTGCAATCAGGTTTCCACCCGGAGCTGTAATCAAGTTTCCACCCGAAGCATGGACCGACTGATTCACCAATGCGTTCCATTTTGCAGGGAGCCATACTGGCCTGGGTACCTGTCCTCCGGCCACTCGGGTGGTCTGTAAGCCCGTAGTATTCATTTTGCCTCCAGTTTGGGTTCCCCGGTAGTCGGAAGTGTACACCAAACCGCCGCTTCGTGAACAGTTGGAGTTCAGTTTTTCGCCCCGGCGGCCCCTGGCAGCCCCGAACAACCAGTTCTGGCCGTCCAGGGTAACCTCGAACGCCACGCGGTCGCCAACACAGGGGTCGATTGCGGATGACGGAGCAGCATTTGGAAACCAGAGGAATCTCCGAATGCGCAGAGAGGGTATGCGCCACGCGAAATTCCTATTGTCCCGCTGCTCAACTCAGGTGCATAATCTCGACCATGAACAAGACATCGCTACTCACGCTACTACGAGTTTCCGTTGGCTTCTCTGTTCTCTTAAGCTCGGTCTGTTTGTGCGCGGGCGCACATCATGAGTTTCAGGCCGGCAAGTTGTTGGATATAAGTACTGACGAACGCGTCGAAAAAGGCACTACCTATAAATACGCTGTCTATCAGGTGCAGGTCGGGGATATTGTGTACTTTGGCCGAGGTGAAAAAGTGTCGAAGCATCCCGGCGATCGCGGACACGGTCTGATAGTCGGCGATCCTGTGCAGGCAGCCATTGACGGAACCGATCTGATTCTCCAACGCCCTGACGGGAAGGAGATCAAAACAAAGATCATCAAGCGTCAAAGGCCAGGGGCCAAGTAGGCAGGGGGGGTTCGTTTCCAGCACTGCGGGTCGACCCTTGGCACGGAGGTCGCCCCCAGTGCCACGTTTATGAAGGCACCGTGGCTGGCCGTTGCAGAGCGAGCACCCCTCTGCGATTCACGTCTCCGACCCTTTCCGTTTGTCATTCCTATTATCCCAAAACGCAGAGTTTCACTCTGCGCCAGCCCGCCTCGCAAATCCTCTGCGAGTTTTATTCCATAGTCACCAATGCGCGGCGCGTTCCCAAGCCGCGCTCTCCTGCCGACGCACTGAGTGCAATTTCCGGTCTGCTGTCTTTTCTTCATGTGCTGCCCATTCCGGTCCACACCGTGGAAGGGTGGATCGGTTTGCTTCGTCGCCGCCCCGTGACGGGTGGTGACATCTTCGATTTGCAGATTGTCGCGACCATGAAGGCAAATGGCGTTCAACGAATCTGTACCTACAATGCCGAAGATTTTGAGGTGTTTCCAGAACTGGCAGTTCTTATCCCACCGGCTTAAGCCCTTTTCATTCGGTAGCGGGTAGCACGAAGTAAACGTACTTTGGCCTCCTCCGCGTCTCGTCATCCGGCCCCGCGTCCGCAAGCGGCTTTCGCACAGCCATCTTACGCAGATACTCTGATCGGTGGCGTGGTGGCACAGGCACTCGTGCCTGTGATCAAGTCCGATGCCTTCCATGCATTTTGGACACAGGCATGAGTGCCTGTGCCACAATAGGCCTCGCACCTGCGTCCCCAAGCGCTCATTTCCCCACGTGGTGCCGCGGAGGATGGCCAAGTACGCCCACTTGTGCGCTGCGGCTCTCATCCCCGACCGTTGTCCCGCCGATATACTGGCTGTAGGTAACGGCACCTGTTTCATCTCTGATGTGAGATAATGGCGGCAGCGTGTTCTGTGATCGTCGAGGCAATGCAAGTAAATGAAGAACCTCCTTGAGCTGCAAAAGGAATTTGAGATTACGACCTCACTGGAACAGCGGAAGCTGAAGGGGCAGTTTTTTACCCCCCCCGAAATAGCCCACTTTATGGCAGGCCTGTTCAGCTTACCGATACGAAAGACTTTCAGGCTGCTCGACCCTGGTGCTGGAATTGGTGCATTGTCGTCTGCGTTCTGCGATCGCGTGAGCCAGCTCCGCACGGGTCGCCGATTGGAGATACATCTTTTCGAGAGTGATGAAGGGCTGCTGCCGTCACTCCGTCGATCAATGGAGCACAGCAAACAACACCTCGCGGCAGCGGGTCATTCCTTGTTTTACTCCATCCACGAGGGCAAGGACTTTATCATCGATGCCGCCGCGGAAGTATTCGGAGAACCCTCGTTGTTTTCGCAGAAGGGCGCTCTCGGAGAGTTTGACGGCGTGATTATGAATCCGCCGTATTTTAAGCTCAACAAGGATTCGGAATACGCAAGGGTAATGAAAGAGTTAGTCCATGGACAGCCCAATATTTACGCATTCTTCTTGGCGGCGGCTGCTCAGTTACTCCGACCCGGCGGTGAAATGGTGGCAATCACGCCTCGGAGCTTTTGCAATGGGCTCTATTTTCGGGATTTCAGACGATCCTTTTTCGACCGCATGTCGCTTGACCGCATCCATCTATTTGAATCCCGAACAGGGAATTTCCGCGATGTGCTTCAGGAAAGCCTGATCACGGTTTCCCATCGAGGCGAGCAGAAGGTCAGCGTCACCGTAAGTTCCAGCAATGGACCCGCATTCACGAGGCCAGCCACTCGGGAGTTGCCTTCGCAAGTGATTTTGGATAGATCTTCAGTCGATCAGGTTGTAAGGATTCCGGCAAGCACGGAAGACTCCCAGATTATGGCAACCGTTGAGTCCTGGCCTCACCATTTCGAGGATTTGGGGCTCAGAGTTTCGACTGGACCGGTAGTCTCTTTTCGCGCCACCCAATTCCTTCTGGATGAGGCCAACGGCAACACCACGGCGCCACTGATATCGATTTACAGCGTCAGACCATTCAAGACAGTTTGGCCGAATCCGAACAAGAAACATCCGGCCGCCTTGCAGGTATGCCCTGCTTCGATGCGTTTGCTCTTACCAACCCGGAATTATGTGTTGCTTCGACGGTTTAGCGCCAAAGAGGAACCACGCAGGCTTACTGCGAGTTGTTTCCTAAAGTCGGATCAAGAACGTCCTTATGTGGCATTGGAGAATCACCTGAACTATGTTTACCACGCGGAACGCGAATTGACAGTAAACGAAACGTACGGACTTGCCGCCCTCTTCAACTCGGCTCTCTTGGATCGATATTTTCGCACAATCAGCGGTAACACCCAGGTGAATGCGACCGAGCTTCGGACGATGAATTTCCCAGACTTGAAAACGTTGGCCTCAATCGGGAAAGATATTCAGCCCCTTCTGGACTGCGCCAACAGCACCAAGATTGAGCGGATTGTACTGAAGAAGTTAGGCGTTGGAGATTTAGTGGAAAGTCATCTTATTGACGGCATGCTGGTCTAGCTGAGGCTCACAAGTGGCGAAAACCAAAGAAGCAATTGATATCCTCCGCGCTATGGGACTGCCGAGGGGCCAGCAGAATGAGCGGTCGGGCCTCACCCTATTAGCCTTGGCTGACGTGGGGCCTAAGACTTCCTGGACTGAAACCAAGCAGCCGTCCCTGCGCATTTGGGACCTCATGGAATTCATGCGGAGCCGTTACGGGAAGGACTACGCAGCGAACTCACGGGAAACCATCCGCCGCCAGACAATCCATCAATTCGAACAAGCCAGGATCGTGGATCGAAATCTAGATGACCCTGACCGTCCAACGAACAGCGGTAAAACGGTTTACACCCTAACGCCGAGCGCAGTCCAAGTTCTTAAGAGGTATGGCACGGAGGATTTTGAGAAGGCTGTCGCAGCCTTTGTCAAAGAATTTGGCTCGCTTGAAAAGGCCTACAACAGTTCCCGCGCCAGTCATCGCGTCCCATTAAAATTGCCCAAGGGAAAAACGATTTATTTATCTCCAGGCAAACACAATCGCCTTCAGGTTGCCGTCATCGAGGAGTTCGGACCGCGTTATGCTCCTGGCGCCTGCGTATTGTATGTTGGCGACACTGCGCTCAAGCATGTAGTTTGTGAAACTGAAAAACTGGCCCGTCTGGGAATCATCATTACCGAGCATGATAAATTGCCCGATGTTCTCCTCTATTCAGAAGAGCGTCGGTGGTTGTTTCTCATAGAGGCCGTAACTTCACACGGACCTGTTTCGCCGAAACGTCACCGCGAGATCGAAAAATTCCTCAAGAACTGCACCGTCCAGCGCATTTATGTGACTGCATTTCTTCGGATGCGCGATTTTCGCAGGTACGCGGCAGACATTGCTTGGGAAACGGAAGTTTGGGTCGCCGATAATCCCGAACATATGATTCACTTTAACGGTCCAAAATTCCTTGGACCCTATCCGTCGGGAGTTCCGGCAAGCTGATGAACAACCGCGCTTAGTCTCACTTTGTATGTCCCTGGGTTGGTCTCCCCCCTCGATCCAAAATTCAGAGAAAGAGAATTAGAGATGGCTACGACGGCTTTCGAACCTTCCTAAATCTCTGATAGGACACTCGAAGAGATTTAAGATCTTTAAGGAGGGAAGAGAATATCCCGCAGATAGTGTGGAAGGCCCCGTAGGCACACAAAGAGACTATGGGGTTGTCCCCTGGGGTGAGACAAACGGTTAAGGCACTCCTTACCGTTCGCTGGAATTGCATTGTACCTCGAAAGCCCTTTACTGCAAGATGGGCGCCGGCTGGTGAAGCGGCGGCAGGCTCTGCGGGAGCGCAACCTGCCAAGGAATAGCCAGCCGGAAACTCATCGTTTCGATGAGCGAGGGCGTGGTCCGCAGGGATCGCGCCCTCATCGAAATGATAGATTTCCCCATGCCTGAGAAAACTCATAAGGGAAGCTGCCGCGCAGCGGCCTCCTTTGTGTTTTGAGTCCGCAGCCCGCGCTCGAATTTCGCCGGTGGCAAGTACCCAAGCGCCGAGTGCAGGCGTTTTTGGTTGTAGACCTTTTCCAGGAACATGCCAATGCTCGCCTGGGCCTCGGCCAGATGGCGATATTCGGAGCGGTAGACCTCTTCGTATTTCAGAGTTTTCATAAACGATTCGCACGCGGCATTGTCCCAGGGATTCGCTTTCCGCGACATGCTGATGCGGATGCCGTGGTCCTTGAGCAATTGCGTGTAATCGGCGCTGGCGTACTGCACGCCGCGATCGGAGTGATGCACCAGTCCCGCACTACGGGATCGTCGCCTCGCCAACGCCATGTGCAAGGCCTGAATGGTCAGCGCCGCTTCCAAGGTACGGTCTAGCGCCCAGCCGATCACGCGCCGCGAAAACGCATCCAGGATCACCGCCAGGTAGACAAACTCCAATTCCAGCCGGATGTAAGTGATATCGGCCACCCAAAGCTGATCGAGACCGGTCAGCGTCAGGGTGCGGGCCAAGTTGGGATACACCTGCAGGCCATGCCCGGAGTCAGTCGTCACCACAAACTTCCGCCGCCGCAGGCACAGCAGATTGTCCTGGCGCATCAGGCGGTAGACCCGTTTGTGATTCACCGCCCAGCCGCGCCGCCTCAGCTCCGCCGTCATCCGCGGCCACCCGTAACTGGAAAACTCCAGCGCAATCCGTTGGATGGCGTCACGGAGTTTCATGTCCCGATCCGGCCCCGGTGGGTCGGGGGGAAAGCGATAAAACCCCGACCGGCTCACCCCCGCCCGTGCGCACATCCGCTTCACCGTCAAGGCTACGCCTCCCGCCCTTTGGCTTTGGATCTGCTCGTAGATAGCGGCTTTCCCGCCAGTGCCTGCAGTTTCCGCTGCTCGTCGATGCGCTGCAAGCACCCCTTCAAAAAATCAATCTCTAGCGCCTGCTGGCCAATCTTGCGCTCCAGTTGAGCGACCTGGCCCTCCTCCCAGCGCCGTTTCCCCAGACCCGGAAACACATTGCCGGGCCCCTGGCGAACCTCCCGCCGCCAGCGATGGAGCACGCTGGGGTTCACTTCAAACGCTCGTGCCACCTCCGCCAGCGACGCCCCCATCTCCAACCGTTGGATCGCCGCCAGCTTGAACTCCTTCGTAAACTGCCGTCGAGACAAACCCATGACTCAATCCTCCCTTGAATGGCATTTTTATACCATTCGCTGAATTTTGAGTCTTAACTGTTTGTCTCAAAGATGGGGACAAGTCCACTAGGACAATTTTCTCGATGATTTCTAGCGTTTTGACGAACTGTGTATCCACGGTACCTTCCTCCTTCAACCTTGTCAAGCAGGGCGGCATTTATCGCCAGTCCCTCACGCCCAGCATGCAATATGTAATTCACATTTTGTCAAGCCATAGAGCCGAATGAACCCTGACAAATGATCAAACATGTCGCTCGGCGGGCTGGGGCAGAGCGCAGTTCCGCGATTCATGTATGGCTTATAGGATTGCCGTCTCCCCGTAAAGCGTAGAGCGTCGCTCTGCGCCAGCCCTCTTGCAGGTGCTTTCTTTTTTGCGTGATCCTCTAAAACGGGTGTACCATGCTCCACGTCAAACCATCACGTGGTGCCGAGGCTCGAAGGCGCAGGCTGACACATATGGAAACAAAATCGATGCAGCTGCAATCGGTGCGAATTCAGCGATTCAAACGTATCAAGGACGCGTCCATCGATCTTAAGACAGTTAACGTATTTGTTGGCGGAAACAACTCAGGAAAGAGCAGCCTTATTCAAGCTCTCCACTTTGGCGTCGGCCTCCTCCAGACGATTGCCCTCTCGGGCCAATGGAAAGCCACCACCAGCCTCAATCCCACCCAATTAATTTACTCGCCTGCCGAAGATATTCACGCGTTAGGCCAAGGGGCGAAGCTTTTTGAGGACGCAGACGAAGCCATCACGTTAGAATTCAACCTAGTCTCCGGCGAGTCTTGTTCCGTCAACGTTCGAAAGGGTCGGAACAGAAATATCCTAATAGCCATCAACAATACGGAGACAGGCAAGCTGCTTTCAAGTCTTGAGCGTCCCTTTAGCGTCTTTTCGCCAGGACTGGCGGGAATTACAAAAAGGGAGGCCTATGTATCAGACGGCGTTCTCTTGCGTACTCTGGCGCGCGGCGACGCGAATCTTATTTTGCGCAACATCCTCTTTCGACTAAGAAACTTGAAATCGTGGGATAACTTTCTCGAAGATCTCAGGCAGGTATTTCCGCAGGTTGAAATTGAGATCCAGTTTGCGGAGAAGACTGCCGAAGTTATCGATGTTTCCATTACAACAGACGGACAGAAGGTGCCCCTGGAAATTGCGGGAACCGGGGTCCTGCAGGCACTTCAAATCCTCTCATACATCCATCTCTTTTCACCTTCAATGGTCGTTCTTGATGAACCAGACTCTCATTTGCACCCGAATAATCAGCGACTGTTGTGCGCATTATTAACCCGAGTCTCCCAAGATCGAGGCACCCAAATCCTGTTGACCACGCACTCTCGCCACGTCGTTGATGCCCTGACGGGGTCGGCTGCCCTCTTCTGGGTTCGTCGAGGATTGGTGGATGTCGCAACAGCAGATGATGAGATAGGGATCTTATTGGATATCGGAGCTCTGGATATCAAAGAGCGTGTTGGCCACGCCTCCAACACAGCTATCGTACTCACGGAAGATGAGCTTCCGGGACCTCTTGAGAGCGTGCTTGTGTCATCGGGATTTGAAATGGGCAAGACGGTGCTCTTGCCTTACTACGGTGTGACGGGAATGAAGCAACTTCGCCCCCTCGTGAAAATGATTCGCAGCACGAATCCAAGTGCCAAGATCATTTTGCATAGAGATCGCGACTTTCTAACCGACATTGAAATCGAGGAATGGCGTAAGAACGTACGTGCTTGTAACGTTGAACCGTTCATCACTACCGGACGTGACATCGAGGCGTCATTTTTGAATCCGAAATACCTCGCAGAGAAAAACCACGGCCATTCAGAGCACGACTTCGCGAAGATGATCGAGCAAGTACTGAAGAAAGAAAAGGACCATCTCGTGGCAGATTACGTTAATGGGAGAGTAGAGATCACTCGAAAATCTGGGAAGTCAGGAACTCTTAATCCCGGCCAACTTGCCGTGGAGGCACAGAATGCAGTGAATGCGGATCCTAATCGATTCGCCGGAAAACCAATCCTGCGAGCACTTCGCGCCGCCTTTCAGGGATTACACAAGGCGAACCTAACTAGCGGCCAGCCCTCGCCCTTGCTTCGAGACGGCTTTCTTGCTGGTATCGCGAACAAACTACCGAAGACAAAATCGCCAAAATGAGCTTAATCCTTCCTGAAGCGCAGACCTGTGGTTCAAAGTCCGCGGTTTTTCGGGCTTAAATGCGCGTATGCAAAACGAGGGGAAGCGGAACGCGATCGATGCGCAGTCCGCAAAACCGTTCCTGGTCCTCCCCGCTAATCCCTGCGTGCTCCCGAATGATCGAACTTCCAGTAAAGCCGCGGACCTTGTACAGCAGGTTCGCGCTACGATCATGGACAGGCAGAGACCCCTCACCCCCACAACCAGCAGAACGTGGGGCCCCCCACCTCGTCCCTCGGCCACCCTCCCCGATTTCTGGGGTCCGATGGTCCGATCCGATCGGACCTGAAATCGGACTCCCCTACAGAGGATTGCAGAATATTGTGACAACCAATCTCCGCAACGCCGCCATCCTGGCGGCATTTTCAGGTGCCGGCAAGATGCCTGCGCTACGAAACCTGTCACTACATTCTGTAATCCTCAATGGGAGAGGGCTGTGGTCTTCCTGGTGTGGCGCTCGGTCCTTTATCGGGACGGGGCAGGGGGGAGCAGGACTCCAGGGTTAATGTAAACCTTGCGGCCATGGGTGTCGGAAGTCAGGACAATTTCGTCCGCCGGCGAAGGAGACACCATCCCCGCAAGCGTAAGGCCGCGCTGGATCAGTGGCCCCAAGGCGATGCCCGCCGGCACCCCTGGAACCGGGGCGAACGGCTCCGTGCCCACAATGAACACCTCGCTATGAGTCAAGGCCGGATCCGGAAGCGCTACGAGGTTTGTGAGGTTGTCAATCGTGGCCGTTTCAATGCCGTCAGGTTGATTGAACGGTTGGGGGGAATTATGGACGGATAAGCCGGTCGTCCGCTTCATGAATTCAGTCCAGACGGGCAGAGCCGACTGTGCGCCGGTGAAATTCAAGTCGCGGTCGTCGTCGTAACCCACCCATACCACCGCCAGAAGGTTGGGGGTGAATCCGGCAAACCAGCCGTCATGGGAAGTGCCGGTCTTCCCGGCCGCCGGGAGATTAAACCCCCGAGCCCTCACTCCCGCTCCAGTGCCGTTGTTGATCACGCTTTCAAGCAAACTCACCATTAAGTAACTGACACGCGAATCAAGCACGCGGCGGGCGCGGACAGGATTGCCCCAAACGGTGCCACCATCGGCATCGGTGACAGCCACAATGCACCGGGGTGCGACGTACGCGCCACGGTCAGCAAAAATCGTATAGGCCCCGGCCACTTCCAGCGGCGTCGCAACATAAGCCCCCAATGCCAGGGAGGGAGTCGGCTCCAGTTGATTGTTAAAGCCCGCCCGCAGGGCGAGATTGCGCACCTTGCCGTAACCCACCATTTCAGCCAGGTGCACGGCAGGCACGTTGAGGGAAAAGGTCAACGCCTTACGAACGGTTACCGAGCCCTGGTAATCCTCTCCAAAGTCCCTGGGAGAGTAGGAGCGATTGGAAAATTCAAACGTGGTGGGTTCGTCCTCCAGCACCGTGGCGGGAGTGACGAGAGGCAGCGAGCCGTCCACGCCCGAATTCAACGCCGCCGCATACACGAAGGGCTTGAACGACGAACCGGGCTGGCGAAGCGCCAAAGCGTGATTCAACTGGCTCCCATTGTAAGCGCGACCGCCCACCAGGGCCTTGACGTCGCCCGTAGCCGGGTCCAGAGCCACCAGAGCGACTTGCGGCAGGGCCGCGTCCGGCGGAGACTTCTGCCTGCGATCTCTCACCCGCTTCACTTGCCGGTCCAGCTCGATCAGGCCGGCGCTCGCACCTTCCGTGGCCGCTTGCTGGAGATCAAGGTCAAGGGTGGTGTAAACGCGATAGCCCTGGGAAAGTAAATCAGCCTCGGGAAATTGTGCGAGGATTTGCGCCTTCACGAAGTCCACAAAATAGGCCTGCTGACGGGCTTCGACAGGCTGCTCCGTCAACATCAGGGGAGCCACCGAGGCCTGTTTGAACTCACCCTCATTGATGAATCCGGCTGCCTTCATCCGGCCCAACACAAAGTTTCGCCGTTCGGCCGCCCGCTGGGGATGCTCGTAGGGCAAGTAGAGATTCGGACCGCGAATCAGCCCGGCCAGGAAAGCAGCCTCGGGGAGCGTAACGGCGCTGAGGTCCTTGTTAAAATAGACCGAAGCCGCCTCGCCAAATCCATAAATGGAAAAACTATCGTGCTGGCCAAGATAGACCTGGTTGGCGTACAGGACGAAAATCTGCTCCTTGGTCAAACGGTGCTCCAGAATCATGGCGAAAAAGACTTCCGCCAGTTTTCGCCGGATGGTGCGGCGCGGAGTCAGGAAGAGATTTCGCGCGAGTTGCATGGTCAGAGTGCTGCCACCCTGAAGCCGCTTGTCGGAGCGGAGATCGGCGATGGCGGCGGCGACCATGCGGAGAGAATCCACGCCGTGGTGCGAGTAAAATCGATGATCTTCGGTGGCAAGGATGGCATCCACCAGCGCCTTGGGCAGTTCCTGGTACTGAATCAGGCGACGCTTCGCGCGGCTTTCGCCAAAGAGAGTGGTGATGGGTACGGGCTCAAGCCAGTAGGCCTTCAAGGCGGTCATGCTGTCCAGCGCGGTCATCGACACGAGGCGATCGGCCTTGAATTCCAGTCTCGCAGGACCTTCGATCATTTGACCGTTTCGGAAGAAAGACTGGGAGCCCGGGTGGACTTCCAGTCCATTGTCCGTTAGGGTAAAGGCCCCGGCACGGTGGACTTTTTGATCCTCCGTGTAACCGGCCTTCCTGAGGTAACTCGCCATATCACGGGCATTAGCCCTTTGTCCACAATGCACCTCGCTGGGGGCAGCCAGAATTACCGCAGGGTTGCCGAAAACGTTCCCATCCAGCCGGGCATCAATAATTCGCGAGAAGCGCAGGTAGAAATGAACAAAAACGCCCGCGGCAACTGCGAGAAGCAGCAACATCATGAGTCCGGCTCCGAGGAGGATTCTATTCCAGGGCGGCGGCCGCGGGCAGGCTGAGATCGTGTGCGGTTCATGGTCCTTTGGTGGACTGGGTCCGTGCGTAAGTCGATGCATGATCATTCATCTCCTAAGGTCCACCAATACCGGCTGGACTGCGGTCGCGGCTTGCGCAGACGATTTGATATTCGGTCCAACGATGGCGCTGCTAACGGCCTCGTTTCCAGTTTTCTGCGGATTTACACCGGCATTGCGAACAGTGGTGATTCTTGGTTTGGTGGGTTTGGACTTTCCCGTCCTGTCCAAATCCGCGAAGAGGTTGGCTTTCAATTGCATGAACTCCTTAGCCTCTTTGAAGTCGTTAAGACTTTCCTGGCATGCTTTGAATCCAGCGCTAAACTGGCTTTCGCCCGAAGTCTGTCGGTTGCTTTGCGGAGGTGGTCCGGCAGCTAAGGACAATGCAAAGAGGCTCAGGAGGAGACACCCCAGAGTGAACTCTTTCATTTGAAGCTCCTTTTGCAAGCGAAGCCGGGAGGGTGTTACGTTCACTCACCGGATCCCATCTGGCAGCCCGACGCACACTGGTTATACCCTGGATTAAAGC
>JARLGN010000079.1 GCA_031292775.1 Acidobacteriota bacterium
AGCGGATCTGCACCGCCCCAACAAGAACAGTCCATCGTCACGGCCTGTCTTTGCCGCCGTCTATTCCATCTGCGTAATCTGTGCAATCTGTGGATAAAAGAAGTTGGCCTAGCCAATCTGAACCAATTCCGGTGTCCCTGCTTTGCCGATGCGGACGGACTTTTTGAAATCCTCAATCATGGTCTCGTCCAGGTGAACGTCTGTAGGCCGCTTTCCCAATGTCATGCCATCGATCTTTTCTTGCAGCTTCAACAGGGCATAGAAAAGGTTTTCCGGGCGCGGCGGGCACCCGACCACGTAGACGTCAACCGGCACGATCTTATCCACACCCTGCAGCACGGCATAGGTATTGAAGGGACCGCCTACGCTGGAACAGGCTCCCATGGAGATGCACCACTTGGGGTCCGGCATTTGTTCCCAGATGCGTTTGATCGCAGGGGACATCTTTAACGTCACGGTTCCCGCCACGATCATCAAGTCAGCCTGGCGAGGGCTGGGGCGAAACACTTCAGCGCCAAACCGCGCCATGTCAAATCGCGACGTGGTGGAGGCAATCATCTCAATCGCGCAGCACGCCAAGCCGAACGTCAGCGGCCAGATGGAAGACTTGCGCGCCCAATTGAAAACGTAATCCACGGACGTAACAATAAAGTTTTGCTCGAAGCGATTCTCAATGAATCCCATACCCAAGCCTCATTTTTCCGCGATGCCCGACGGTTTGGTTGCCGGCCCGGCGGCAGCCACTTATTATACCCTGACCCCGATAGTCATTCGAAATATTTCCGGTCACACGGGATGGGCAGGAATGGTACATTGGCAGCCTTCACCACCCGGGTGAAAAGACTTATGGAAAGTGTTGCCGAAGCGCTTGTCCTGCCACCATGGGTGATAGCACACTGAAGTGCCGCAGGTCACATTGCTCGCGGTCAAAGGTTGAAAAGAATGGCGGACGAAACAAACTCTGACGCGCTCTCATCCGAACAGATTAGGGATCTTGAACAAGGAACTCTCGCCGCCTCATCCCGGCTTCCTGCATGGTGGGGGATTGCTATTGTCCTTGCACTCACCTTTGCGGTTTACATCCCCACGCTCCGCTACCAGTTTGTACACGACGACCGTGGCCAGATTGTGGAGAACCCCGCGGTTCACTCTTGGCATTCGGTGCCCACCTATTTCACCGCGCACGTATGGGCAGCGGTTATGCCGGAGGAGTTGGGAAACTATTACCGCCCTCTCTTCCTATTGTGGCTGCGAATCAATGACGCGGTATTTGGAACTCAGGCCTGGGGTTGGCATCTCACCACGATCCTGGCCCACGTCCTTGCGACACTTCTTGTATACCTCCTGGCGCTGCGGTTGGGCATTGGGCGCGACGTGGCGCTTTTGGCAGCACTGATTTTCGGTCTTCATCCCGCTCACATTGAGGCCGTCGCCTGGATTTCCGGGGTCACTGAGCCGCTGTTGGGAATCCTGCTGATTGCTTCCTTCCTCGCATACGTGGAGGGGCGCGATGAGCAGGCGCACGCGCTGAAATGGAGAGCTATATCCCTTATCCTGTTTGCTCTCGCCATACTGGAGAAAGAGACTGCACTGATGCTTCCCGGCCTTCTGCTTTTCTACGAATGGATTTTTCGAAGGGAATGGGAACAACGCGCCGGCGTGCGGAGGGTCTTCCTGTGGGGCGGGGAAGCTTTCGGCAAAATCTGGCCCTACATCCTCATAATTGTCATCTATGTTCCCGCGCGTATCCACGCTCTGAAGGGATTCAGCCACGCAATAACACCACTCAGCACGGCGCAGTTGGTCTTTACCTGGCCGTCGCTGATAGCGTTCTGGGTTTGCCACCTGATTTGGCCGGCCGGCCTCAGTACCTTTTATGATTTCCCCGCGGTAACTCATCCGACCGTCAGAAGCTTTCTTCTTCCTGCCATTTTCGACGTCTTGGTGGGGCTCGCGCTGTTGGCATGCGCCCGCAGGTCGCGAAAAGTTGCGTTCTTCGCCGTCTGGCTGGTGCTGCCGCTAATTCCTTTGCTGAATCTGCGCGTTTTTGTTGCCAACGATTTTGCCCATGACCGATACCTTTACCTCCCCTCGGTGGGCTTTGCCGTCCTCATCGCTATGCTTCTGAAAAAAATGTGCTGGGGACCGCCGCGATGGTTGGGCATCCCCACCTCGCTGTTCGTCGCTGGATTATGCCTCGCTACGGCGCTGAGTTACGGAACCGTCACTGAAAGTTCCTACTTCCGTGACAACCTGACGTTTTACGCCTACAACCTCTCCAAGGCGCCGCACAATCCCGACGCCGAGTGCAATTACGCGACCGTCCTCGCGGAGGGCGGCATGTACGGTCCCGCGCTGGAGAGATTTACGGATGTGGTGAACCACAACCCGAACAACTGGACCGCTATTTACGACTTGGCCTTCACCTACTACAAAATGGGAAACATGCCGGAAGCGGAAAGGTATTTTCTGCAGTCGATTCGCCTTAACCCCAACAAGCCGGACCAATACTTTTACCTGGGCATGGCGCGATTCAAATCCGGCCGCACGGCAGAAGCCATTGATCCTGTGCGGCAGGCCATCGTGATTCGTCCCAATGGGTTTGCCTATCATTTTGCCCTGGGAGTCATGCTGAAAACCCTCGGTGACCTGCCCGGCGCTCTACAGGAATTCAAAATGGAATTGGCAAATAATCCGGGGGAACAAGCCGCGGCGGCGCAGGTGGATGAGATCGAGAAGCAATTGCAGGCGCGTCCGGAAACTGGGAAGTGACATGAGGGATGCCCTGGATTTGCCCTGCCAGGAAGCCGTCGTAGCGTTGGGCTTCACAGCCTGCGGAAAGACGATCCACTGCGGGTAACCACCCCGGCGCACGGGGCGCCACCCCTCCTGAATCTGGAGGGGAGTTCATTTTGGTGCCGACCTCAAGGCCGGCCCTACACCGCCGCGTTGAATCAGGCTGCGTGTGCAAGCAGGCGTCCTGCTCGTCACTTGTCACTCGTCACTTGTCACTTGTCACTTAATGTTAGCCTTGAAGCTACCAGCGCGCCGGGCGGTCGGTGACCAGATCGGGATGCTCGCGGCGAAACGTTTCCGCGATGTGGCACGACCAGCAAACCGGTTGGTGGGTGGTAAAGATATCGGGCAACGCTTCGGGCGCCACTTCATCCCAACTGACGGTCTTGGAATCCGGCCCCCGCAAAGCAGGCATGTGGCCGGTCCAATCCGCGACGTTGTCCACCGGCTTGTGGCAATAGACGCAGACCTTGCCCTTGTACCAGCCCTCCACAACGTTGCGAACCAGGCAACCCGGGGACTCCGCCTGACCCAGGCAATCCTCGGCGCAGTCTTCCCTCTCCGGCCAGCGCGAACAATCCTGAAGGCAAAGATAATTGCCGCCCCGAAAAGCCTTTAAGGCGGCCCCTTTGGCGTCCAATTCGACCGCCGCAGCGCAGTGGGTCTCCGGACAGGTTACCAGGCGCTTGCCCCTCGCCATCCAGTACGCGCGTAAACCCCGCGCCGACGCAAAGACCGTCATCCCCAAGGCGAGTCCGGCAAGTGACAAAATGCACACAACCATAGCGGTGCCCATGTGCGCCTCCTTCCACTTACTTTGGAGGACGAGCAAGTCCACGCCCAAAAAGGGGGTGGCTGCAAAAGCGGCAGGTAAAAATGTCGCCTTGCAGCATCAACGCGCACATTGCAGGACCAGAAGGCTGGCACTACTGCTCTGATTTTTCACGCAACTCGTGAACCAGATTTTCGAGCGAACCGCAGTCTTGGAATATTCGGATCCCGGCAATTCCGGCCGCACCGTTCTGACGGCAAAGGGCAACACGGTCAGGCGTAATACCACCCAGAGCGAAAACCGGGACAGAGACCCGCGCCGTCACTTCGCGCAGCGTGGTAACTCCGAGGGGCGGGCCGTACTGAAGCTTGGAGGGGGTTGCAAAAATGGGGCCAAGCAGAACGTAATCCGCACCCGCCGCTTGCGCCGCCAATGTATCGGGAAGCGAGTGGCAGGAGATTCCCACAAGGAATTCGCGCGGCGCCAGCCTTCGAATCACGTCCACCGGCATTGAGCGTGTGCCCAGGTGCACGCCGTGAGCCTTGCCCGCCAACGCGACATCCAACCGATCATTCACCATAATTCGCGTGTGCCCCTGCTGGCGCGCCTGGTTCGCGGCAACTTCCGTCAGGGCAAGCAGGCTGTGGGCAGGCAAATCCTTCTCACGAATTTGTACCCAGTCCACGCCCGCAGCGATGGCTCGCGCGATGCAGGCATCAACGGTGGCAGATGGGATTTGCGTGCGGTCCGTAATGTAATAGAGCTGGAAGTTCATCGGCGCATTGCAGGGAAGGTTGGGGGCAGATGGTATGTGGTAGATCGGTTCCCCCACACATTGCCCCTACAACCTCCCACCTACCTTGGGTTGCGAACTCACGAAGCCCAAATCGCGACGGAAGCGCCACGCCTCAAAAAAAGCCAGCCAGACGTCAGCCAGCCCGAGGCCGGACACGGCACCCCGCAGGAAGTAGTTACGCGCAATGCTCGCAAACAAAGGGTAGTGACCAATAAAGTAATTCTTGGTCCAAAGGGAAATCCACGGGAAGACGAATAGAAACACGCCTATCTCGAAGCAGAACACGATGTACACGATTGTCAGAAGGCGATTCATTAATTGAGCCAATCCGGGAATACGGCCTCAGGCAAGGCGATAGGGGTCACCCCCCGCGGCAGAGGGTGCAAGGCCTTTTAGGCCTTCTGCTGGAGCTCGCGAATCTTTTCCGCCACGTCGCGAAAGTCGATGTTCTGACTATAAACTTCGGTAAATCTTTCCAAGGCATTGCGGGAATCGCCCGCCTGCTCGTATGCCAGGCCCAGGTCATATTGCAGGGCCATCATCGCCTCTTCTTCCAGGCCGGGTGTTTCCAACGCGCGCTTATACCACCGCACCGCAATCGCGGGCATCTTCTTTTCCATAAAGCAGATTGCCAGAAGGCTGCACGCTTGAAGGAAGTTCGTAGGGAAGCTTTCTTTTCCCGCACCCCTGACAACCTTCTGAAACTCCCCAATGGCTTCATCCAGCAGACCCATTTCCCGGAAGGCCACGCCCAAATTATAATGGGTTTCGGGATCGTCCCTGGCAGCCGCGGCGGCTACGCTGCCGGGATCTTCCATCTCCGCCAGCAAACCGCTAAGTTGCGCTGCGCCCTGACTGGGACCAGCGGTGGGCGGGGCCGCAGCCGCAGGGAAGTCGGCAGTCTGCGCGGTAGAAGCATCTCCCGGACCCTTCAATTCATCGAGTGACGAAGCCAAATCACCGGCCAGGTCGCCCAACATATCCATGCCAGCGCTCTCGGCCGGAAGCGGGGGGGCAACCAAAGCCGCCGGCGCGGGCGCCTGCTGCTCCGTTGCTGGAGGTGGGACCACAGAGTCTATCTCGGGTTTGGACTCGGGTGTAACGGCGTAGCTGGTGGGAAGCTCCCATTCCTCGTGCGATGGCTCTTCCACCGGTGCAGGATTGGGTGCTGGTGGCATCGCCTCTGGTTCTGCCGGTGCGACTTCTATCGGCGGCTGCTCTGCCATGAGCCCAAACGGTTGCCCGGTGTTCAGCGCCGGTTCCGCGACCACAAATTCATCCACTGCCGTGGGGCCCTCCGGCCGTTCCGCAATGACAAACTTATCGGCCAGCGCGGAAGTTTCAAGCGGTTCGGCAAGCACAAACTCGTTTGCCACTTCAGGGACTGCGGGTGGCTTTGCCACGACTGCTTCTTCCGCTGGAGCAACTTCCATTAGAATAATTACCACCCGTGGTTCCGACGCCGGAGGCGCTCCGGTCAATCGCTCATTCAGGAGCTGGCGAAGCTCTGCCACAAAGGGGTTACCAGGATATTTCGCCTCAAGGTCAGAGACGGTTTGCCTGGCCTCATCTATAAAGCCGTTCTCGAGGTAGAACTCAACTTCGATTCTGCTGTCATCAAGTTCAGCCGATATCCCTTCTTCCACTCGCCCCGGGGGCGGTTCAGGAACCCCAAGAGGTGTTTCGACGGGCGATGGCGCCTGTGCCACCACGGACGGCGGTGTGGGCTCCTTTACGGGAGCCGTAGTTTCCATCGGAGCAACGATTTCCGCCGGCGCAGGGATTCCCACCGGCGGTGGGGCAGCCAGTTCAGGGATGGCGGGAGCAGGAGCTTCAAACCCAAACGCCATGGCCTCAAAGTCTTCGGAGAGATCCAACTCCATCATCTGTTCAGACAGGGCAGGGGGCGGCGGTTCCGCTGGAGATTCGCTCAAAGTTTCGTGAGGCTGCGCGAGGTCAGAAAAAATGGGTTCTGGTGTTGGCGCCGGTGCCGCTGCAACGGGTTTTTCCGGAGCAAGTACGGGAATCGGAAACTCCATGGTCGATCCCGCGTTCGGCCTCTCATTGGCGGGCGGTGAAGGCGCCAAGGGGGCTTCACCTTTCTCGCTGGAAAGAAGCGCCATTGGAATCTCATGCAAAGCGCCTTTTCCGGACGCAATAGCCTGGTATTTGCCGGCCGTCTCGGCATCGCCATGTTCAGCAAATATTCGCGCCAATTGAGAGGCTGCCACGGCCCCCCGGGCCGGAAACCCCTTGTACGAAATTTCCAAAATGCGCCGGTGCACGTCAACCTGGTCAGGATAGACCTGCAACACTTTTTCCAGCTCGGCGATCGCCTTTTCGGTCAGGTTGTAACGCGTGAACAGGTCACTGTTCTCCAGGGCCTCTTTCACCATGGATTCCTGGCGGGGATCAACGCTGGCTGGCTCTGGGGGAAGCTCCGTTTCCTCCGTCGGAAGCTCCATCTCCCTGGCGGGGAAATCAATCGGCTTGTGTTCCCTGCCAAGCTTTTGCTGAACCGCATTGAGCAAGGCGCGGTAATTCTGATTCTCGGGTTCGCGCTCAGCCAGCTTTAGATAGGCCGCTTCGGCTTTATCAAGGTCGCCGGATTGTTCGTGGGCGTGGCCCAGCGCTTCCAAGACTTCCGGCAGGGTGAGCTCATCCGCGGTCCCTTCACAGAGCTTATGGATCAATTCCAAAGTGGGAATGTGATTGGGAGCAGCGCTCCAAATCCGGCGAAGGGCTTCGAGCAAAGGGCCGGCATTGTTCTGATTAATAAGCGCGTCCGCAACGCTGGCAAGCAATTTATAGGCTTCCTCAATTTCACCTTTTTCCACCAGGAGCCCGGAAATAGTGGAAATCGGTGAGAGGTCCGTGGGATTTGAGTGGAAAACCTCCAGAACCAGCTTTTCCGCGTCATGAAGCCTTCGTAAGCCGATATAGGAGTCCAACAATACCCGCTTGCCCGCGGGGTCCGATTGCAACTCCGGCGAGGAATTAATGATTCTCTCAGCTTCCTCCGGTTGTTGGCGTGCAATGGCAACACGAGCACGCAGAATCTGGATTTTGGAGTTCTTCGGATCCAGTTCAGCGGCTTTCTTCAAGGCAGTTTCAGCCGCTTCCTGGTCATTGCGGCGGAGCAATATCTCGGCAACTTCCAGATGGGTCCGGGCGGCATCTTCCCGCTTGCCCGACTGTTCGCATTCCACCGCCAAACGGTTGCGAAAGTTGATGTTTTCCGGGTCAAGCTGCACCAGCTTGCGAAGAACATCCAGAGCGCGGTCGGTCTGATTTCGCTTCTTGAAGTACTCTGTTGCCTGGAGATACTGTTCCCGTGCCTCGCGACTCAACCCCTGAAGCTGGTAGAGTTCTGCCAACTTCAACTGCGTGTCCACGGAATTGGGATCAACCTTGGAGATTTTCCTATAAATGGCGATGGCTTTGACGTTGAAACCTTCGCGAACGTAAGCTTCCGCAAGCTTATGGAATTGCCTCAACCCCTCGGTGATATTCCGATCGCGAATATAAAGATCGCCCACCGTGTTGAGCAGAGACACGTCGGAGGGATCATTATCAAGGATTTCTTGATATTGCCTGATTGCTTGAGCCGTCTTTCCTTGGCTTACAGCCTTCTCAGCCTCTTGCAGCGCTTTGGCCTTTTGAAAAGCCATCTATACGCCCCGATTACCCCTCGATGGTATGAACAATCCGCTAAACGTAACATACGTCCCCATCCAAGTCAACGGAGTGGGGGGCGGTTCCAGCTTCAGCCAGAGTTGACTAAACCATTACAGCACTTGAAGTTGGCAAAGGTTGCGAACTCAACCTTGCAACGCGGACTCCGGTTTCTCCGCGAAACAATACGACCCTTCCCCGGCGGCCCACAGCTTGGGGGCGGAACCAGGCAAGACTCTCATTGCGCAATTGCGAGCCTATGCTTTACCTCGGAGCCAGCCCATCATGAAGGCTTGGGAACGGGGGGCGGCAGCGTCCTTGCCACCACCTCGGATTGGAAACTGGCCTTTCGGTGGGCGCCGTCGCAAAAAGGTTTGTTATCCGAATGCCCGCAGCGGCAAAGGCCGATCGTGGTCCGGCCCGACAGGTCAAAGACACTCCCACTTGCGTCACAGATGGTAAATTCGCCTTCCACCCTGATCGAACCGTTATTGTTGATGGTGATTTTCGCCAACCGTTCCTCCTCGCCTTGAAAACCAAAGCCTGCTTATTAAATAAACCTTCTTACTGGATGTTGCAAGTTTTCAGCATTTCAACCCGGCGCTTGCATCTACACCAATGTTCTTCTGGTGGATACTTCGGCCTGACGCAAACATGATCTTGGCCCCGCGTCGCCGGTTCCTCTTAGCCGCGCATGGTGCCGGGGCAGACCAAAGGGTTTGACTAACACCAAAATCACAATCGCCATGAATACCAAGGCAATTGCCCCGTGCAATCCCATACATTCGCCACGACTTAACTTGATGCTCCCCTCTTGAACCGCCCTCGCCCTGAACGTGACCCGCAGGTCCAGCACCACGAGAACGACCACGAGAAAAAGCTTTGCATGCAGCCAGTGTTCCCGGAGATAGGTGGGGTCTTGCGACACCAGGATAAAGCCGGTTATCACCATGATGGCGGCTCCCGGGTGCGTCAACCCCTTCAGGAGTTTTGATTCCAAGTGCCCCAGGGTGGCGCGAGCTTCCGGAGAAGTTTCCTCCGCGTGCATCGCCAGGACATGAGTGACCACCAGAAGACTTCCCACCCAGAAAACCAATCCAATAATGTGAAAGACCAACGTCCAGGCTACCATGGCACCTCCGGAAATTGTGTGATCGGTTCATCTGGCCATCGATTCATTGAAAGCCGAAACTCGAAATTCGAAACTCGGCCATGCGCTCGCAAGATGCATTTTCGAGTTTCGGCTGCATCGCCCGGTCACACCATTGCTAAATTACCAAATGACCCGATGATCCGATGTCCACATGAACCAATTCTGCCTAACCCATTCTGCCAGTTGACGCCCCCGTCGCCTTCTGGGAGAATGTGCTTACATTCAGGGCGAGGAGGACCAACTTGGCTGAGTATTACATTCCCGTTGGGGAAGTCGTCAAGAGCGAGCCCAAATCCATCGGCATTGAAACCCCACGCAAGAAGCGCCCCAAGGAACTCGCAGTC
>JARLGN010000080.1 GCA_031292775.1 Acidobacteriota bacterium
ATCCTGCACCGGCTGCATGTAGAGGGTAATTCCCGCCACCTCGGCAAGCTCCGGCTGCAAGCGGCGGATGACGTCGCTGGCACTGATCTTGCGCGCGGCGAGCGGCTTCAGGTTGATCAGAATACGCCCGCTGTTAAGAGTCGCATTGGTTCCATCGATGCCAATGAATGAGGACAAGCTTTCCACTGCAGGATCCTTCAAGATGATCTTACCCAGCGCCTGCTGCTCATTGGCCATTTCCGGGAAAGACACCGTTTGCGCGGCTTCAGAGACGCCCTGGATGACTCCGGTATCCTGAATCGGAAAGAATCCTTTGGGCACGTATATGTACAGTAGAACAGTAAGGACAAGGGTCGCGGCAGCAACCAGGAGGGTAATGGTTTGATGGCGCAGCACGACTTGGAGGGTCCGGTCATAGAAAGAAATAATGGCCTTCCAACCGTGCTCGGTGACCCGGTAGAACCGACTCTGCTCGGCCTCCCGGGATTGTTTGAGCAGCTTCGAGCACATCATGGGCGTGAGCGTTAACGAGACGATGGCTGAAACCAGGATTGTCACCGCCAAGGTAACAGCAAACTCACGGAAAAGCCGCCCCACAATGTCGCCCATAAATAAAAGCGGGATAAGCACGGCAATTAAAGAGATTGTCAGCGAAACAATGGTGAAACCAATCTGCTTGGACCCTTTTAGCGCTGCCTCGAGCGGCGGCTCACCCTCTTCAATGTAACGCGTGATGTTCTCAATCATCACGATTGCGTCGTCCACAACAAACCCGGTGGAGATCGTCAAAGCCATCATGCTCAAATTGTTGAGGCTGTAACCGAGCAGGTACATCACGCCAAAAGTGCCAACCAGCGAAAGCGGCACGGCAACGCTAGGAATAAGGGTGGCTGCCAGATTGCGCAGGAAGAGGAAAATGACCATTACAACCAGGGCCACGGTGAGCATCAACTCAAATTCCACGTCTTCCACCGAAGCGCGAATGGTCGTAGTACGGTCAGTCAAAATGCTGACCTGAACCGAGGACGGCAGCGATTTCTTGAGCTGATCCAGAAGGCCCTTGATTCGATCCACCACGGCAATAACGTTGGCGCCCGGCTGACGTTGAATATTCACGATGACGGCGGGGACATCGTTCATCCAGGCGGCCTGGCGGACGTTCTCCACGTCGTCATCCACTGAGGCCACGTCCGTCATCTTAATTGGGGAGCCGTTCCGGTAGGCCACCACCAGCGGCACGTAGTCAGCCCCGGAGAGCAACTGGTCATTGGCGCCAATTTGATAAGATTGGTGCGGACCATCAAAGTTGCCTTTCGCCTGGTTGACGTTGGCCGCCACGATGGTGCTGCGAAGGTCTTCCAAGTTGATGCCGTAAGAGGCCATTAACGTGGGATTTGCCCTGATCCGCACGGCGGGTTTCCGGCCGCCGCTGATGCTTACCAAACCCACTCCCGGCAACTGGGAAATCTTGGGAGCCAGGCGCGTATCCGCAAGGTCTTCGACCTTGGGTAGCGCCAGCGTTTTCGATGTGAGCGCCAGGGTCAGGACCGGGGCATCGGCAGGGTTGCTTTTGCTGTAAAGGGGTGGCGTGGGAAGGTCGGGCGGCAGGTAGGTTCCCGCCGCATTGATGGATTGCTGCACTTCCTGCTCAGCCACATCGATATTGAGGCTGAGGTTGAACTGCAAGGTGATGATGGAACTGCCGTCGGAACTGGTGGAGGTCATCTGCTGAAGGCCCGGCACCTGGCCAAACTGGCGCTCCAGCGGAGCCGTAACCGACGACGCCATCACATCCGGGCTCGCACCCGGATAAAAGGTGATGACCTGGATAGTAGGGTAATCTACCTCTGGCAGGGCTGAGACCGGCAACTGTTTATAAGCCACCGCGCCCGCCAGGAGGATTGCGGCCATCAGCAGTGACGTCGCTATTGGCCGGAGGATAAAGATCCGAGACGGGTTCATGAACTCCCTCGATGACTCCTCTCGCCGGGCTTCTGCACTCTGACCTTGCTGCCTTCCTGGAGCTTATCCACCCCCGTCATGACCACCGAATCACCAGCAGCGAGGCCGGAGGTAACTTCCGCATCTTCGCCTTCCGTGGTGCCAATGGTAATCGTTCTGACGGTCGCTGTCCCCTCGAGTTGCTGTTCCGTGGGCTCCCGCGAAACTGGTCGCCCTTTGCCCGCATCTCCCTGAGAACCGGCTTTCACCGGATGAATGTCTTTTATCAGATAGACATAAGTCATTTGGGAGTTCCGTTGAACCGCCGCCGTGGGGATCAAATTGACCTGTTGCTTTTCTTCCACCAATAAGCGGGCATTGACAAACTGATTGGGGAACAATAATCCATCCCGATTGTCGAAATTCGCTCGCAATTTGACCGTACCCGTGGTGGGATCGATTTGATTATCCATCGTCGCCAACATCCCTTGGCCGACCTTGTTCTTCATTTCACGGTCGTAGGCTTCCACTTTCAAGCGTGCTCCCGCGTGGAGACCGGTCAGGATGGCATTGAGCTGGTCCTCGGGGAGGGTAAAGACTACGCTGATGGGTTGGACCTGGGTGATGACCACGAGTCCGGTCTAGTCGTTTGCCGTTACATAGTTGCCTGGATCGACGAGGCGAAGGCCCACGCGGCCGGTAATCGGAGCGATGATATGGCAATAAGTGAGGTCAAGGTTGGCACTATCAATTTGCGCCTGGTCCGTTTGCACCACAGCCTGCTGCTGCTTAACGGTGGCTTCCTGCGTGGCCAGTTGCTGTTCGGGGATGGCTTTCAGCGGCGCCAGCGTCTGGTAGCGCTTTAAATCCACCATGGCGTTTTCCAAGGTGGCTTGATCCCTGGCCTTTCCCGCCCGCGCAGTCTCCAGCATTACCTGGTATGGTCGCGGATCGATTTCCGCCAACAGATCCCCTTTACGAACGGTCTGGCCTTCCCGGTACAAAACTTGCATCAGATATCCGGAGATCTGGCTCCGCACGGTTACCGTGTAAATCGGGGTCACAGCGCCCAGGCCGGTGTAATAGACGCCAATGCCACCCTTGCGCACCTGCGCCGCCACCACGGGAATCGCACCCCCGCCGCGTCCACCCTTGCCGCCCGGCGCTTGGGCAGTATCCGTGGCAGCCTTGGCAGGGCTTCCATGATTGCGAAAGTAATAATAGACACCCAGCCCCGCCAAAACCAGAATTACCAGCCAAAGCCATCGATATTTCCCAGGCTTTCCGGCATGGGGGGGCTCTGCTATCCCGTAACTCGGTACGGTTTCGTGTGGGTCAAGTGTATTTGATTTTTCCAGATTCATAATCGATCAGCCTTTGTTGCCGCTGAAGAAAACAGATGCGCGTTCGCCAAAGGTGCGGTTTCGCGAGAATTGGACTCGCCTGCTGCGGGTGGTGGCTCGCCGCACCCTCAACCCGACGGCGGTCCTTCAAGCTGGGCCGTCGTAAGAGAGTTTGGTCTGGGATACCCTGCTGATTCGATCTCTCTCGTCGCGCCCGGGCTACTAACCTTTATTTCCAGTAAATTGCTTGATTCACCTTACAAATTTAACACCTTAGTTCTGACGAAAGAAAAACGATCAGGGTTACGACCTCCGTCCACAAGCGATATATTTAACAAACCGGAACCGCACCGGGTCTATACCTAACTTGAGTCGCAATTCGTTGTCCGCTCTGCGGCTCTGGTAATCGGGTGAACTCCCTGGAGCTTGCGGATAACAGCGGTATCCGGAGATGATAAAGCTCCCACCCGTCCGTCAGGATAGCATAAGTCAGGATTCCAGAATACCTTGCAGGACAGGGCCGAAGGTTGGCCGTGGTTGGCAACTGAAATCGTTAATGCTTCCCGAAGTGGAAGAGGACTCCTGCCGTGTAAACAATGTTGTGAGCACGCCCGGGAACAGGAAAGTACGCGGCGCTATCACCGGTCGGTTGCGGGGGGAGCCCAAAAGCTGGCGAACTGGAAATGTGATCGCGCACATCAAGGCGGAGGGTGACCCGCTTCAGGACTTTGCGATCAACGCCAAATCCCATACTAAATCCGAGCTTGTCGTTGTGGGTAATATTCGCCGTGCTGACTGCGGCGAACCCCTGGGTCTTGGCCGTAGTCAGCGCCTGAGGCGTGGGACTAAACCGGTCATAGTCCACCCCCGCCTCAGCATAAGGCCGTAAGTGCCTGAAGGAAAAAGGCGCGTGGACGACCGCGCTGAGGCTGCCCATATAAAGGCGTACAGGATACTGCACCCCGACGTGCGGAAACACGTTGGTATTGGTTACGATCAAATCGTTCGGCCCTGTTGAAAACGCCGTCTCAATACTGAGAATCTTCCCGTAAGGCACTGCGACACCAATGGTAAACTTGGGCCCCAGGTCAAATCGCGAATGGTATTTCCTGCCCGCAGCATCAAAATATCCCGCGTCGACAAAGGTCGATGCTCCCCCCAGGGC
>JARLGN010000081.1 GCA_031292775.1 Acidobacteriota bacterium
GAGACCAAGTCGAAGGCGACGGGCGAGCCGTATCGCTACACTGTGGCCCACTGGGCCGTGACCGAGGCGCGCTTCCGCAATCACCTGAAGAAGATCAAGCCGGAAGCGGCGGAAAAGCTGATTCACCTCGATAACATGCTGGTCCGCATCACGCAGCAGGATGTGGTCTATCGCCGCTACCTCAACCCCGGCCATCGCGCTTTCATTCCCGACTTCGGCGTCTACATCAAGTACGAGGCTGACGGCAAAGTGGAGTATCGCTCGCTGTCGCGGCAGTTGGTGATGTTCTGCGTGGAACGGCGCAAGGCGTGGCGCATGCTGCAATCGAAGGCAGGCATCCAGAACAAGGAGTACGCGGCGCAGAAGGCGATTCTGGCGGAAGTGGACGCGGGCAAGATTTCGCTGGATGAGTTCCTGGCGCACGGTCACGAGTTGGTAGCGGAGCGGGTCGGCGGGGGAGTGCTGGCCAAGGCGTAACGCAGATCAAAGGCAAGTACAGAACGCGGACCCTGGTCCGCGTTTTGTGCGTTTGGAGATGATTTCAGGGTTGTGGGCGGGAGGGTTTTCGACTCGGCTGCTTTTGGTCGGGATCGACATCTGTGGTTTCCCACCCTTTCCACGATTAAGCTGTGGAAAGGATGGGGCACCCGGCTACTGCTGGCCTAGTGGTACGTGCCGATTCTTTCCGAAATGGCATTGTCAGTATAGGATTGACCAACAATGGTTGTGGAACCATAGGTCAGGAGGATTCCCCGCTGTCCGCAGTTAATGAAAACCCGATTCATCTTCGCGTCAGGCGAGGTCATTGGGGCATGTGCGATTGTGCAATTCGTGGCCCCTTGGTCAATGAGAGCGGCAAGCGCATCCATGACAGACGGAAGTGCCATTGATTCATCGTGGAGCCAATTACGGTCGGCATAGACCAACTTATCGTGTACAAATTGCAACGTGAATACTCTCTTGGCTTGAATATCAGCCACAATCACGTTGTTCGGACTCGACTCATCAAAATTCATTCCTCTTGCTTCAACCTGCTGTTTGACCGCTGCTTTTTCCATACCAAGCCAGACGGTCACCGTTCCGAGTTCTAGTGAGACCCGGTTGCTCACCTGTGCGAAGGCGGTAGACGCACAAAGGGTCAAGAGCAGCAAAATCTTTTTCATGATGGATTCCCTTCAATCTCTCGTCAGGCCTACATCCGTTTGCCGTAGTCCCGTTTCCGTGGGGGCTGGCGGCGTGGGCCGGTGGCCCCGGTCTCAAGGTGGATATTATCAAGTTGAGGGTGCCCCCGGTCCCTCGCTTTTGGGGACCGGGGAGGTAGAACCGAACTGCGGGCGACGCATCCACTCGGGCAACTGCCATCCTCTGTTGCGGGCCGTCCACTCCGATTCGATCTCCACGGTTCCCGGGAGGCCGGTTTGATAGTGCCGATAACTCGACCACTTCCAATCCTGCGGATTCCTGGCCAGTCTTCTGTGGACTGGATTGCGATGGATGTAACGTAACTTCTCCACGAACTTCTCGTGCGTGGAGACGTTGAAATCGTAATAGTGCGCCTGCCAGAAGGGCCGCGCCCGGCTGCGAACAGAAACGGAGAGCTTGAGCGCTTGAATCGCCTTGGATAAAAGCGCGCGCTGGGGCTCGTTGACCAGCAGATGCACGTGTTCCGGCATGACGACGTAGCCGGCGACAACAAAGAGATACCTGCCGCGGACCCGCTCCAGAGCATCTTCAAACAGCTCCATGGCCGGGACCGCCGAAAAGTAAGACTCCCGCCGATAACAACTGAAGGTCAGGAAGTGGAACTCTCCGGTTTGCTGATAACGGATGCGCGCGCCCTTCATGCACGGCGAGGATACACCGTACCCGCCCCGGTCCCCAAAAGCGAGGGACCGGGGGCACCCTCAGCTTGGGTTGGTGGATTATTGAGACCGGGGCCACCTGCCACGGCCGAGGTGAAGTGTCCGTGATGGGGACGTCCTGTATCCCGCCCTAGCAGAGCCAGGACGGGGCACCCCTGTCAGAAAATTTTGGGGTGGGGCACCCGAAGTACTGTCAGCACTCGAATTGAAAATGGTTTAGTTCTCGATGCAGAGCAGGTCGTAGTAGTAGTTGATCATGAGGCGCTTGATGGGGCCCTGCATTTTGGGAAGCTGTGCGGTTTGCTCGACGGTATTTGAACCGATGATGGGCACCCCGCCCAGGTGGATGATTTTGCCATCGGCGAATTCGAGATAAATGGGGACGAGGTTTCTGAAAGTGGGCGAGACTCCCGATTGCGTCAGCTTGAAATGGATGCTGGTGCCTTGGTCGTTGGGAGTGGCCTGGCCTTCAAAATGGTAGGTCGGCAGATCGGTGCCGTAGACATACTGGTTGAAGAACCAATCCATGCGGTGATTGCGGTCGAGGTCCATCTGGGCGCTCATGTGCTTCTCGACCATGGCTTTGAAGTCCTCGGTGGTGGCGGCCTGCATCCGGTACGTACTGAGGAAGTCGCGCATGGTGGCCTTGAAGCGCTCTTCGCCTTCCTGGGGCGTCCACATCATCATGCGGATCATGTGCAGGATGTAGGCGCCCTTGGGATAGACGAGATCCTGGTAGACGCTGAAGCCGGTTTTCTCAGTGCTGAGCCGGAATCCCATGGTCACGGGGCCCACATCGATGGGCCGGAAGCCCTGTTCGTTCTTCTCCGTAATGAGCTTGCGTTGCTGCTTCCAGAAATCTCGAAAATCATCGGGCTTGGGCCGCGTGAGCTGCAAGAAGATGGAAGCCGAAGTGTTGGCAAA
>JARLGN010000578.1 GCA_031292775.1 Acidobacteriota bacterium
ATTGACACCACGCCAGTAGACCGCACTGCCATTTATACCTGCCCCATGGATCCGGAGGTTCGCCAACTCGGTCCAGGCACTTGTCCAAAGTGCGGTATGGCGCTGGAACCGTTAACCGTTACGCTGGATGAGGAAGCCAACCCGGAACTCCTCCACATGGCGCGGCGATTTTGGATCAGTCTGGCCCTTACGGCTCCGCTGGTCATTATCGCGATGGCAGCCATGCTGAGCGGGCAATCCGTCAGGCGCCTCGTTTCCCCGGGGTTGCTGGCATGGATTGAGCTAACTCTCGCCACTCCGGTGGTTCTCTGGGGAGGTTGGCCTTTCTTCCAGCGCGGGTGGGCGTCGGTGGTCAATCGCAGTCTCAACATGTTCACGCTGGTCGCCATGGGGACCGGCACAGCCTACCTTTACAGCATCCTGGCCACGGCGTTCCCCCAAATCTTCCCACAAACGTTTCGCGTCGCTTCCGGCGAAGTCCCCGTGTATTTCGAGGCCGCCGCCGCCATCACCACATTGGTTCTGCTGGGGCAGGTGCTCGAATTACGTGCGCGCAGCCGCACCAGCAGCGCACTGAAAGCCTTGCTCAGTCTTTCCCCTAAAACTGCCCGCCGATTGCGCGCTGACGGTGGCGAGGAAGACATCCCTCTCGATCAAGTTCATCCTGCCGACCGCCTGCGTGTGCGTCCTGGCGAGAGAATCCCTGTGGACGGGAGCGTGATTGAAGGCACCAGCTCCGTGGATGAATCGATGGTGACGGGGGAGTCCATTCCCGTGGAAAAGACCGTGGACGACTGCGTTACCGGCGGCACGGTGAACGGTACGGGGGGATTTGTGATGCGTGCCGAGCGCGTGGGCAGTGAAACGCTGGTGGCGCAGATCGTGGCAATGGTCGGGGAAGCACAACGCAGCCGTGCCCCCATCCAGCAACTTGCCGATGTCGTGGCATCTTATTTTGTTCCCACCGTGGTGGGAATTGCCGCCGTCACATTTGCCGCATGGTCGATCTTCGGCCCGCAGCCACGCTTTGCCTACGCGCTGATCAACGCGGTGGCTGTTCTGATCATCGCCTGCCCGTGCGCATTGGGACTGGCCACTCCCATGTCCATCATGGTCGGAGTCGGGCGAGGGGCGCAGGCGGGCGTGTTGATACGCAACGCCGAGGCCCTGGAGGTTCTCGCCAAGGTGAACACGCTGGTCATCGACAAGACGGGAACCCTGACCGAGGGCAAGCCGCGACTTGCTGCCATCAAACCACAACCAGGATGGAACGAATTGGAGGTCTTGCGCCTTGCCGCAAGTCTGGAGCGTGGAAGTGAGCACCCTCTCGCGGGGGCCATTTTATCCGCAGCGGACCAGCGCGCGCTTGCTCTCTCCGAAGTCGCAGAATTCCAGTCCATCACAGGTCAGGGCATAACCGGCACCGTGGCAGGCAAGGCCGTGGCACTTGGAAACGCGGCGCTTTTGGATTCGCTTGGAATCCCTCCCGGCAGCTTGCTGACCGACGCTGCGGAACTTGGCCGTGATGGATCAACCGCCATTTTCGTTGCTGTCGATCTTCAGCCGGCGGGGGTGCTCACGGTGAAAGATCCCATCAAATCTTCAACGCCTGAGGCCATAAGGCTTCTTCATCAGGAAGGTATGCGCATCGTGATGCTAACGGGTGACGCCCGCAACACGGCGGAAGCAGTGGCCCATCAACTGGGGATAGATGCTTTTGAGGCGGAAGTGCAGCCCGCGCGCAAGGGTGAGATCGTGAAACAGCTCCAATCCAAAGGCCGAATCGTGGCCATGGCAGGTGATGGCGTCAACGATGCGCCGGCGCTCGCACTGGCACAAGTCGGCATCGCGATGGGCACGGGCACGGATGTGGCGATGGGCAGCGCGGGAATTACTCTGGTCAAAGGCGACCTGCGGGGAATCGTGCGGGCACGCCATCTGAGCCGCGCCACGCTGGGCAACATCCGGCAAAACCTTTTCTTTGCCTTCGTCTATAATGTAGTCACGGTGCCAGTGGCGGCAGGCGTACTTTATCCTTTGCTGGGTTGGCGATTGAGCCCCATGCTCGCAGCAGCGGCGATGACCTTCAGTTCAGTCTCGGTCATTACCAATGCCCTGCGACTCCGACGGGCGGAGATTTGACAATTTTGGATTTTCGATTTTGGATTTTAGATTATCGAACTACAGGCATTGTGCGAGCTGGCATAGCCGTTAATCCAAAATCCAAAATCGCAAATCCAAAATGCCCATGAGGTGAGTCCCCATGACCTTTCTGAAAACTCGATATAACCTCAAAAGAGAATTAGCCCCTGAGGATTTTGAGCGCCTCTCGCGGCTTTCCACCGTTTACGGAATTCGCGGCCTCTCTTTCGAAGGGCATGACTTGATCGTCGAGTATGATGCCTCGCGCATCCACGAGGCGGAAGTGCTGGTCAAAGTCCGTTGCACCGGCGTTCCTGTCGAACCCTTACAACCCATTCCGGCGGGCGGATTTGACCACACCGGGGAGTTCCGCGACTTCGCTTGGCCGACCGAAGGTCTGTCACCCGCCAATCAGAAAGCAAAATAGCAGGAGTTTGACACGTCAATTTCGATTTGCGTTCCTCGCCCCTTTGGGGGAGAGGGTGGCCCGCAACCGGCGTTTTCATCGGCCGGGGCGGGACGGGTGAGGGGGTCCCAACCGTGGCCAATATCTTTCAAGGGTTTCAACCCGACTCGTTTTTGTTTTTCGAAGAGCTCGCGCACAACAACCAGAAGGCCTGGTTCGATGCGAATCGCGCCCGCTACGATCAGCATGTCGTAGGGGCCTTTCGCGGCCTGCTGGAAGCTCTCACGCCGGCATTGCTGAAGCTCAACCCTCACTTCGAGGTTGGCGGCAAGACCAACGGCAGCTTTTCCCGCATTAACCGTGACATCCGATTCGCCAAAGACAAAAGCCCCTACAAGTCTAATTACTACCTGTACGTTTACGATGGGCGGCGAGACCGAGGCCACGCTGGCCGCTTGTACGTGGGGCTCTCCGCGGATTGTCTTACCGTGGGATTTTCCATCTATGGCAGTTGGCGGGGGCCCAAGGGCGCGCTGGAAACCGTATTTCGCAAGCGGGTCGTGTCGCAGCCCGAGATCTTCGAATCTCTCCTTAAACGTCTCGTCCGATCTCGCCGATACGAAACCTACTGGCACCGCGAAGAAAAAGGTGATTGGACACAGCATGCGGGGCTGCCCCGGCGCGATGAAGACTGGCAAACACTCCACGCCTGGGTGGTACGGAAGGTCTTCCTGCCGAACTCGCGCGGCCTCGGAATACCCTCCTTTGCCAACACGGTTCAGCGCATTTTTGCGGAGCTTTACCCGCTTGTCGTGTTCACTTCTGACTTAACTCCCCAATGGGAAGCCGAAATCAAGAAGGCACTCAAGAAATGATTGTCGTGGTGCCGTGGTGGTGCTGATAGGCACTCCCTAGGCCGCCGCGACTTGGCGGGCGGATTCGGGGCTTAGGGAATAGGCCGCAACGGTGCCAGCGCTCAGAGTGCTTGCCGAGCGAGGGTTCACAAGCAAACGCGAAAGCACATAGGCGAGGGGCAGAACGGCAGGCGGGTCAAGGTGAAGGGGAAGCAACTCTTCTCTGCTCTGCTTATAGGGCTCGCCGCCGGTCATGGCTCGCCCAAGTTCGCGCAGCACGTCAATTCTTGACATTCGCCGTCCCGCCGCGGTGAGTAACCCCATCAAGAGCATATGGGTTTGAACTCCACACCTGCTGTCAGGCAGCATCTCCACGGCCTCGCCGCAGGATATCTTCACCAACGCCGCCGCCAGGTTTACGCCGCTCAGCAGCGCATTAACCGGCTCCACCAAACGCGGATTGGCATCGATAAATCGGGGAATCCGGTCCTCCAGGATATAGTCAAGGGAAAGCGCGCCGTGCCATTGCAAGTGCTGGCCGAGCCGGACAATGTGCGGGCGAACGGGCGAGCAATCAATGCTTCGCTTCAGGATATCACCTGCGCCCACGGATTCGAGGATCTGCTGGTAGCCGTGCATCCCCACCAGGCGCCCACGGTCAAACACCGTCTGCACCCGTTCCACCGGCCCGACCGCCGGTAGCTGCACAACCCATTCGCGGTCACCCTCAAAAAGTCCCCGCGCCTTTAGCTCCTCCACCTTGCGCGCCAGGCTTACCGGACTGTCGATTCGCCAAGTGCCGGTCGATGCCGTCGAGTAGTCGAGCTTCAGAAAGAATGGGAACCGGTGTTCTGTTCTCAATTCAGGTTCCGACCGAATGATACGCGACTCCGGCTGCGGTATCGCCAGTCTTTCCAGCGTGCGGACAAACGCCGCCTTTCCCTGCACCGCAAGAAACGAGTCGAAGGTCGCAACGGCCAGGCCAACACTTGGTGGCATGCGGTCCCGCATCCGTGAAAACAGAAAGGCCTGCTCGTGTGTGGG
>JARLGN010000579.1 GCA_031292775.1 Acidobacteriota bacterium
ATGGCCGAAATCAAGGAGCCGGATCGCAAGTTCGTGCTGTACAAGAACGGCAAGCTTCAGGTGTACCAGCCGAAGATCGAGCAGGTCCTGGAATATGCGGCGGGCGCGAACCAACAAGAGGTCGAAACTTTTCTGGTTCTGGGCTTCGGGGGCAGCGGGGAGGATTTGAAAAAATCTTTCGATGTGAGTTATCAGGGAGAAGAGACGATTGATAACGTCGCGACGGCCAAGCTGCAATTGGTTCCGAAGAGCGAAAAAATCCGCGGCAACTTCCCGCAGATTATTTTGTGGATCGATTTGAGCCGCGGCATCTCGGTGCAACAGAAGCTCACGCAAACCCAGGGTGATTATCGCGTGGCCAAGTACTCGGCAATAAAGATGAACGCGAAGATCAACAATGACATATTTCGTTTGAAGACCACGGGGAAGACAAAGTTTGTGTCGCCTCGCGGCTAAGTGGTTGAATCTGAAGCACAAGAATGTTGTTCTGAAAAATCCACTCGGGCGCTATACTGCCTTGAGAAACTTGGTTCGAGTCCACGCATGGCCAAAGTGTTCACTATCCCGGTCCCGCCCACGTTAGGTCGCCCCACAAAAAGAGAGCGCACATCGGATCCGCGTTACGTCGATGGACAGCGGCTGCTGGTGGAGGCTATGAAGTATCTGGCTCAGAGCGACCCGGTGAACAATCGTCCCGCCATCGAGCTGATTTCCGAGCACGTGCGCACCCGCTTCCGCATGAGCGACTCGCCACTGTCGTAACCCTGCTTCTTGAGAGTGCACACTGATTGCGCTGGGACAGGTGCGCGTTTTTTAAAATGCGAAGCGCAACGAGAACTGCATCACCCGCGGTTTCGTGAGCGTGGAATTGTATACGCCGAAATTCGTCGAACTGGTGAGGTCAAAGCTGTTGGAGGCGTTGGCGGCATCGAAGCGCACTGCATTGGTAGCATTGAATACTTCCCAGGAAAACTTCACAGTTTGTTCTTCCTTAAGCTGCCACTCTTTGCCCAGGCCGGTATCGATGCCGAAAAAACCTGGCCCACGTAATTCGTTGCGCTGTCCGCTCTCGCCGGGGTAGGGATGGCGGAAAGCGGCGATGGCAGCGGTAGGATTGGCAAACATGGTGGGGTTTCCCTGGGAATCGATATGCACTCCGACAGGACCTGGGTCGCCGATTTCGATGGCCTCGCCTTCCAGGTTGTAGTTGGTGGACCAGCCGCCTCCGGGGAAGATGCTGAAGGGCAGGCCCGTGGTCCAGTGAAATAATCCGGAGACGCTCCAACCGCCCAAAACCGCGTTGATTGTGCGTCCCAGGCCCGCGCCGAATTTTCGTCCTCGACCGAAGGGCAAATCAACGATCCAATTGGAGTTGATCTGATGGGTCATATCGAAATCGGAGAGGGCGCGCAACTGATTCGGCTGCCAGGCGTTGATGACCTGGCTGGAGAAGCCGCCAACGTTATTCCCATTGGTGTCGAAGACGTTGATGCGTTCGGCGTTCGAACCCACGTCGATCGACTTGGAGAAGGTGTAGTTCACGTCGAACTGCACGCCCGCAGAAAATGCGTGGCGCAAGGTGATGTTGAGCGCGTTATAGGAGCTGTTGCCGGAGGTGCGCCATCCCCAGAGCGAGGAGAATTGCGGCATGAAAAAATTGTAAGGAGTGGGAGCGGACTGGCCGGGCAGGGTCGAGCACGCGGGATAGCAGGTCGTGTCGGCATATTGGAGGGCCACGATTTCATCCCCCACATTGGCCGCGAATGACTGATACATGGCCTGAGTTGCGGTAAGCCCTCCGCCGGCTGCCGAAGGAAAAAGATTCTCCCAGTAGGGAATGGGAGCCACCTGAGAAACGTCGGCGCCGGCATTGGCCAGCTTGGAAAACATAGTGGCGGCGGCAAAGTAATCCATTCCCGACTTCGGGTCGCGAATATCTTCGGGCATGCCCAAGTCTGTCTCTTGCAGAAGATGGCGGCCGAGGCGGCCTACGTATGCGACTTCGAGGGAAAAACTCCGGCCCAGATCGCGGGTAAAGGAAAAATCGAAGGCATGGGAGTACGGCGTCTTCAGCTTGTCGTCCATCCCCCAGTAGATGGCAAATCCTCCAGGCGCATTCACGCCGGATGGAGGAGTCACCGGGAACGGTCCCGGAGGCGCACCATTCATTTGCTGGTCGCAGTATTGGCCTTGCGGCAGATTGAACAATCCGGTGAAGCGGTAGGAGCAATCTACGTCCTGGTAACCGTAGGGATTGGTTTCGGTAGTGGTCAGGCCGAAGGAGCCGTTGCGATCGAAGGTATTGACGAGGCCTTGGCCAAAGTGATCATAGTAGAGACCGTAGCCGAGACGGATGGAACTTTTTCCGGGACCGCCCACGATGCGGCGCAGCCAACCGGAATCCGCGTGCGGCGAATAGGCAATGGCCAGGCGTGGCGCGAAGTTTTTGTAGTCCCAATTCCAGTAAGGCTTCCCGCCATTGGCCGGACCGGAGACATCGAAGGTAATCGGGGGAAGTCCGCCCGCTACGCCGTTGGCGGCATTTTGTCCCGGAGAATACGCCTGACCTTGCTGCTGAGCTTGAGCGCGTTGGGCAAACAGATTGCCGACACTGATGGAAGGTGCGGCCTGGTTGCCAGTGGTCTCGTAGGGTGGCTGCAATAACGAGTAGCGCAGACCGCCGGTGAGCACCAGGTAGGGCGTAATCCGCCACGAGTCCTGCGCGTACCACTCCGCTTCCCACGCCTTGAAATGGCGGGGAATCAGGGCTCCGGGGGCAATAGCGGAGCCGGTCTTGTTCTGGTTGTAAGACTGATTGTCGACGGTGACGAGTCCGGCCGTGGCGGTGGCGGCAAAATCATAGGATTCGCCGAATGAACTATCCACCAATGGGTAGCCGGGGAATCCGGCCGGATCCAGACTGCACTGGGTGGGGACGGCGCAGAAGGAATTGGGACCGGAGGCGTTGGCGATGGAGGCATTGTCCAGCGAAAACGGGTCGGTGACGGCGTAGGAGACATTCTGCATGTTGCCCAGGCGGTGGTTATGAACCAGGCGCAGATTCGTGCCGAATTGCAGCGTGTGCTTGCCTTTTGTCCAGGTGATGTCGTCCACGAAATTGTTCACCGGGACGGTGACATATTCGGACTGGGTGAGGGCGTTGATGTCCGTGATGGTTCTGAAGTGAACAAAAGGCCGGGAATCCAAACCGGCGGTTCCCAGGCCTTGCCGGATGAAGCCCCAGCGAAAATTGTTAATCAGGGTGGGACGGAGCACGGCGGTGTATCCCGCGAAAATGCCTTTGCTGTTGTTGGTGTCAAAATAAGTGGGAGGCTGCCCGGGGAACTCGGGGGGCAGCGACTCGTTGTCGTTCAGCAGATTTCCGCGCAGAAACAAGCTGTGGTTTCCGTTGGCCGTGATTTTGTAGTCGAGCTTCAGGATGTAGTTATTCAGCTTCCTGGGATGAGCGCCAGCGAAGGTGAATCCTCGCAGATTCAGGAGATCTCCGACGGTGTCTGTATTGGGCTGGGGATACTGTTGAAACACCGATAACACGGCGGGATCTGCGCCTGCCCCCAGTGGGCAGGTTCCGTTGGGGCCGCAATTGGGATCCATGGCGGCAAATTGGGCGGGCGCGAGTTCGGCCAAATACTGGCCTTGCCCCACCCGCGGGTCGGTGACGACAGTGAAGCCGGAAGGGTTCGGATTTCCCAAGACACAATTCGGATCAGAGCCGGAATCGCACGGGTATTGAATGATCCCCTGGCGCAATTCGTTGCTGGGGATGGTTTGGGTGATCTGGTCGGTTTCGCGCGTGCGCTGGCCCTCATACGCCACGAAATAAAACAGGCGGTCTTTCTTGAGGGGACCGCCGAAGGTGGCGCCAAAGGTGTTGCGAATCAATTGACCTGGCTGGTTGGGCAATCCCTGTCGCAGTTCGGCCGCCTTGTTGAACCAGTCGTGGGGGTGGGCCAAAGGGTTTGGGGTGTTTTTGTTTGGGGGGGCAAGTATTTTGTTGGTTGGGCGGTTGGTAAACACCGGAAACAGCCGCCCCGCGGCGCGCGCGACATCATG